>JAKBCB010000502.1 GCA_021808185.1 Pseudomonadota bacterium | reverse complement strand
TGTTCGCCCGCATGGTGGCCGCACTCGGCGGCCCGGCCGACATATTTGCCGCACGCGATACGTTGCCGCGCGCCCCGGTGGTGCGGCCCGTCTCGCCCGAAAGACCGGGGATCGTCACGGCGATGGACACGCGCGCCATCGGCCTTGCCGTGATCGGCCTTGGCGGCGGGCGTACGCGGGCGGATCAGGGCATCGACCCGCGCGTGGGTTTCTCCGGTTTTGCCGCGCTCGGGGAAGCGGTCGATGCGGCACGGCCGCTGTGCTTCGTGCACGCGGCGGACGAGGCGGCGGCGGCACGGGCGGCAGAGGCGGTGCGCGAGGCGATCACGGTGGGCGATGCGGCGCCAGCGGTGGCCCCGGTCGTGCGCGAACGCGTGGCGTAATCGGCAACTGGGGCGCGCCGCGGTAAGCAGTCTTCAGCACGCCGACGATGTATTTCCGATAAGGCCGATCAGCCCGGGCGCGTGCCAGCGCCCGGGCGAGCGGAGGCGGTCAGACCACCTTCTTCAGCGACGGCGATGCCTTGAAGCGCACGGTCTTGCCGGCCTTCACCTTGATCTGCTCGCCGGTGCGCGGGTTCAGCCCCTTGCGGGCCTTGGTCTTGCGCACGATGAACGTGCCGAAGCTGGGCAGGGTGAATTTGCCGTTCTTCTTCAGCTCGCGCACGATGGCGGCGACAACGTCGCCAGCGGCACGGTTCGCGGCGGTGCCGGTCAATTGCGCCGACTCCTGAATGACCTGCGCAATGAACGCTTTTGACATGCGGATCCTCGTCCTTTCCTTGGCGTTGCCGCTGGCCGGGTTGGCGCGAATCGCCAATAGCGCCAGCGTAATGCAAAGCCTTGGCCTGCTAACAGCGATTTTTCCGCCACGCAAAGGGATTCTGCGTCCCGGCTGCATCGGATCGAAGCGGGTTGTGCGGCGCGGCAGGCTCCATTGCCAAAAACGACGCATCGCCGCTTGATCGCCACGCCCCCGCGCGGTTGAGTACGCGACCATCCGCGCGAGGGACCGTGCCGCCAAATCTGCCAGCCACCGAATCCGTCGATCCGCGCTTTCGTGACATCGACGCATGGCCAGGCGAGCAGGCCTTGCTGGGCCTGTGGGAGTCCCAGCTCGCCGCCGTGGCCGCCGTGCGCCCGGCGCTGCCCGCCATCGCGGCGGCGGCGTCGGCCGCTGTCGCGCGGCTGCGGCGCGGCGGGCGGCTGGTCTATGCCGGCGCCGGCACCTCCGGCCGTATCGCGGCGCAGGACGGCGCGGAGCTGCCGCCGACCTTCGACTGGCCACGCGAGCGGCTCGTGCTGCTGATGGCCGGTGGCGCCGCCGCCCTCACCGGCGCCATCGAGAACGCCGAGGACGACTCGGCCGCCGCCGCCGCCGCCATCGCCGCCCACCATGTCGGCGCCGAGGATGTCGTGCTCGGCGTGGCGGCCAGCGGCGCCACGCCCTTCACCCGCGCCTGTCTCGCCGAAGCCGCCACGCGCGGCGCGCTGTGCGTCGCCGTCGCCAACAGCCCCGGCAGCCCCCTGCTGGCCCTCGCGGACCACCCGATCCTGGTGGAAACCGGCGGCGAGCCGATCGCCGGGTCCACGCGGCTGAAGGCGGGCACCGCGCAGAAGGTCGTGCTCAACCTGTTTTCCACCCTGGTCATGCTGCAAATCGGCCGCGTGCACGAAGGGCTGATGGTCGATATGCGCGCGAGCAACGACAAGCTGCGCGCCCGCGCGGTGCGCATGCTGCGGCATCTGACCGGCACCGACGAGGCTGCCGCGCGCGCGGCGCTGGCCGAGGCGGGCGGGCATGTCAAACTCGCGGTGCTGCTGGTGCGCGGGCTTGACGTGCCGGCGGCCCGCGCCCTGCTGGCACGCACCGGCGACAGCCTGCGCGCGGCGTTGAAGGAGATCGGCGCATGATCGCGCTCGCCACCCCCGCCCTGTTCGACGGCGAAACCCGGCGCGGCCCGGCCTGCGTCGTCATCGACGGCGAGCGCATCGCCTCGGTTCTGAGCGCGCCGCCGGAAGGCGCCGCGCTGGAAAGCCTGCCGTCGCACGCCATGCTGGTGCCGGGCTTCATCGACATCCAGGTGAACGGCGGCGACGGCGTGCTGTTCAACGACACGCCGACCGTCGCGGGGCTTCGCCACATCGGCGAAACCCACGCGCGCCTCGGCACCACCTCGCTGCTGCCGACGCTGGTCAGTGCCGGGCGGCCACTCCGCGAGGCCGGCATCGCCGCCGTGCGCGCGGCGCTGGCCGAGGGGGTGCCGGGCATCGCCGGCCTTCACATCGAAGGCCCGTTCATCTCGCCCGCGCGGCGCGGCATCCATCCGAAGGCCGCTATCGCCGAGCCGACCGACGACGACCTCGCCCTCATTGCCGCGGCGCCGCAATCCTGCCTGCTCACGGTGGCGCCGGAGATCGTGCCCCCGGCCCGGATCGCCCGCCTTGCCGCCGCCGGAGTCGTCGTCAGCCTCGGCCACAGCGACGCGGACGCCGAGACCGCCGCCATGGCGCTCGCGGCCGGGGCGCGCGGGTTCACCCATTTGTTCAACGCCATGTCGCAACTCGGCTCCCGCGCGCCCGGCATGGTGGGGGCGGCGCTGGACAGCGCGGCCGCGTTCGCCGGCATCATCGCCGATGGGCTGCATGTGCATCCCGCCGCCGTCCGGCTCGCGTGGCGCGCGCTCGGCGCTTCGCGGCTGGTGCTGATCTCGGACGCGATGCCCAGCGTCGGCACCGAGCCGCCGCGCGGCTTCGTGCTGAACGGCCATCGCATCGGCCTTGTGGGCGGCAGGCTCACCGACGATGCCGGCACCCTCGCCGGCGCGCATCTGAGCATGGCCGGGGCGGTGCGCTGCGCCATCGCCGAGGTCGGGCTGCCGGCGGCGGATGCGCTGCGCATGGCCACCGCCACGCCCGCCGCGCATCTCGGCCTGCGCGACCGGGGGCGCGTCGCACCGGGGCTGCGCGCCGATCTGGTGGCGCTGGACGCCGATTGGCGCGTCGTCGCGGTCTGGCAGGGCGGGCGGCGCGTGGCCTGACCGCTACGGCACGATTTCGGCCAGCGCCGCCGCCAATTCCTTGATGTCGTAGGGTTTGGCGA
>JAKBCB010000501.1 GCA_021808185.1 Pseudomonadota bacterium | reverse complement strand
GTAGTCCATCACGGTGCCGATCAGGAACAGGCTCGCCTTGCGGTCAACCAGCACGGTGACGCCCTTGTCCGTCACCACTTCGTCGCCCGGTCCCGGCGCCTCGACCCAGCTCATCTGATACGACAGACCGGAGCAGCCCTTGGTACCGACGCCGATGCGCAGCAGCTTGCCCTGCTGGCCCTTGGCGTAAAGCGTGCGCAAGCGCTCGGCGGCCGCCTCCGTCACCGCCATCAGCGGCGGCAGCGGGCGGCGCGGGGGCCGCGCGGTGGTGACAGTGGTGCTCATCGTGCGTCTGTCCCCTGCATCAGAACATGTTCAAGGCGAGCCGTGCATCTTCCGTCATGCGGCTGGGGTCCCATGGCGGGTCCCACACCACATCCACGTCGCAGCGCCGCACGCCGGGCACCGCCATGATCGCCTCGCGCACCTGCTCGGGCAGTTCCTGCGCGCTCGGGCACGCGGGCGCGGTCAGCGTCATTTCCACCCGCACCGCGCCGTCATCGTCGATCTCGATCGCGTACACCAAGCCGAGTTCGTAGATGTTCACGGGGATTTCCGGGTCGTACACCGTCGCGCACGCGGCGATCACGGCGTCCTCGCTCGGGTGCGGTTCCGCAGCGCCGTCCGGAGTCCAGGCGGCAACAGGTGCGGGCGTGGTGTTGCTGTCCTCATTCACTGCTGGCGCCTCCTTGCCCATCCAACGCCGCCAGAAGCGCATGCCAGGGAAGCGTGGCGCATTTGACCCGTGACGGATACTCATGAACCCCCGCCAGCGGCCGCAGCCGCTCCATCGCGGCATCGCCCTCGGGCGCCTGCCCGGTGCGCGCCATGTTGCCGAATTCCTTGGCCAGAACGCGAACTTCGTCCTGCGTGCGCCCGGCGACGACCTCCGCCATCAGATCGGCCGAGGCGACGCTGATGGCGCAGCCCCGCGCCTCGAACCCCGCTTCCGCCACACGCCCTTGCGCATCGCGCCGCACGAACACCTGCACGCGGTCGCCGCACATCGGGTTGTCGCCCTTGGCGGTCGCGTCGAACGCCGCGAGGCGCGTGCCGTGCCGCGGCCGGCGTCCGTGATCGAGGATGACTTCCTGATACAGATCGCGCAGATCGTCGAACATCACGCAAAAAACTCCCGCACGCGGGTCAGCGCATCCGCCAGCGCGTCGATTTCCTCGTGCGTCGTATAGATGCCGAAGCTCGCGCGCGCCGTGCTGTCCAGACCGAGGCGGCGCATCAGCGGCTCCGCGCAGTGGTGCCCGGCGCGCACCGCGATGCCCTGGCGGTCCAGCAGCGTGGCCACATCATGCGCGTGCGCGCGATCCAGCGTGAAGCTGACCACGCCGCCACGATCCTGCGCACGGCCGATCACGTTGACACCCTCGATGCCGCCGAGCCGCGCCAGCGCGTGATCCGTCAGGCTCGCCTCGTGCGCGGCAATCGCGCCGTAGCCGATGCTTTCGACGAAGCCGATCGCGGCGCCCAGGCCGATAGACTCCAGGATCGCCGGCGTCCCCGCCTCGAATTTGTGCGGCACCTCGGCCCAGGTGCTGCGCTCATAGCTGACGGAGGAGATCATGTCGCCACCGCCCATGAACGGCGGCATCGCCTCCAGCAATTCACGGCGCCCCCACAGCACGCCGATGCCGGTCGGGCCGTACAGCTTGTGGCCGGTGAACACGTAGAAATCCGCATCCAGCGCCTGCACATCGACGCGACGATGCACAATGGCCTGGCTGCCGTCGAACATCACCTTCGCGCCGTGCGCGTGGGCAACAGCAACAATGCGCTCAGCCGGCGTGTAGGTGCCAAGCACGTTCGACATATGCGTGATCGCCACCAGGCCCACGCGCCCGTCGCGCAGCAGATCCTCGAACGCGGGAAAGTCGAGTTCGCCCGCGTCGGTGATCGGCGCCACGCGCAGCTCGATGCCGTGCGCATCGCGCAGCATCTGCCAGGGCACGATGTTGGAGTGATGCTCCATGCCGGAGATCACCACCGCCTGCCCGGGCTTGAGCACCCCGCGCCCGTAGCTGTGGGCCAAGAGGTTGATCGCGCCCGTGCTGTTGCCGGTGAACACGATCTCGTGCCGGTCGCGCGCGTTGATGAGGCGTGCAACGGCGTCGCGCGTGCCCTCGTACGCCTCGGTCGCGCGTTCGCTCATCCAGTGCAGGCCGCGATGCACGTTGGCGTACTGGTGCTCCATGGCGTGCACCATCGCCTCGATCACCGCGCGCGGCTTCTGCGCGCTCGCGGCGCTGTCGAGGAACACCAGCTTCTTGCCGCGGATCGTCTCCGACAGAATCGGGAACTGCGCGCGGATCGCCGCGAGATCCGGCGCCGGTGCGCGGGTGACCACGTTCATGCTTCCATTGCCTCCCACCGGCGGGTGATTGCCGCTTCCAGCGCCGCCCGCGCCGGCTCGCTGGCGACCAGCGCCAGGGCTTCGGCCAGAAACGCCCGCACCAGCATCGCGCGCGCCTCGGCTTGCGGTATTCCCCGACTGCGCAGATAGAAAAGCTGCTCCGCGTCAAGCTCGCCGACGGTGGCGCCGTGGCTGCACTTCACGTCGTCGGCGAAGATTTCGAGCTGCGGCTTGCTGTCCACTTCGGCATCCGGCGAGAGCAGCAGCGCCTGATTCATCTGGTAGCCGTCGGTCTTCTGCGCGCCCGCCGCGACTTCGATCTTGCCCTGGAACACGCCGCGCGCCCGCCCCGCGAGCACGTTCTTCACCGTCTGGCGCGACGCGCAGGACGGCGCCGCGTGCGTCACGACCGTCGTGAAATCGGCGTGCTGCATGCCCGCCAGCAGTTGCGCCGCATTCAGATGCGCGCTGGCATTTTCGCCAGCGAGCCGGGCGTGCACTTCCATGCGCGCCAGCCGCCCGCCCAGCGTCAGCGCGAAGCTGTCGTAGGTGCCACGCGCCGCCACGTCGGCATACAGCGTCGAGACATGGAACGCGGCGCGCGCTTCGTCCTGCAGGCGCGGATGCACGAGCGTGGCCCCCTCGCCGACCGAGACCTCGAACACCGGATTGTGCAGATACGTGCCCTCGCCGACGCACGCATCGAACAGCGTCAGCCTCGCTCCGGCGCCGAGGCGCACCGCATG
>JAKBCB010000500.1 GCA_021808185.1 Pseudomonadota bacterium | reverse complement strand
ATAGCCGCCGACCCCGGTCCGGGGCAGGCGGCGGTCAGCCCGCCGTCTGCCGCAGCACCGTCAGAACCTCGTTGCCGTAGCGCGCCAGCTTGGAGGCGCCGACGCCCTTGATCTCGCCGAGGTCGTCGAGCCCGTCGGGCCGCACGGCCGCGATCTCGCGCAGCACGCTGTCGTGGAAGATCACGTAGGGCGGCACCGATTGCGCCTTGGCTTCGCTGGCCCGCCATTGCCGCAGCGCCTCGAACAGCCCGCCCGCGCTCTCGGTCAGCGGCGCGGTGCCGACCGGCATGGCGCTGTGCGCGGGCACGCGCCGCCGGGTGCGCTCGGCGCGCGGGGCTTCCTCGGCCTCCTCGCGCAGCATGATGCGTTCCTCGCCGCGCAGGATCGGCCGCGCCCGCTCGGCATCCAGCCGCAACAGGCGGAACCCGTCCTCCTCCGCCACGTCCACCGCGCCGAGGGCCACCAGTTGGCGGATCACGCCATGCCAGAAGCGGCCTGGCTGGTCCTTGCCCACGCCGAAGGTGGGCAGCGTGTCGTGCGCCCAGCGCACGATGCCCTCGCTCGACTGGCCGAGCAGCACATCGACGACGTGTTTCGCGCCGAATCGCTGCCCGGTGCGGAAAATGGCGGAAAGCGCCTTCTGCGCGGCCACCGTGCCGTCGAACACCCGCGCCGGGGCCACGCAGTTGTCGCAATGCCCGCAGGGCCGCGCCAGATCCTCGCCGAAGCAGGCCAGCAGCGCGCGGGTGCGGCATTGCGCCGTCTCGGTCAGCGCGATCATCGCTTCCAGCCGCTTGCGCATCGCCGCCACCTGCGCCTCCGGCGCCGCGGACTGCGCGAGCCAGTGCCGCGCGCGGGCGATGTCCTCGCCGCCGTACAGCAGCAGCGTGTCCGCCGCCTCGCCGTCGCGCCCGGCGCGGCCGATCTGCTGGTAGTAGCTTTCGGGGCTGTCCGGCATGTCCAGATGCGCGACGAACCGCACGTCCGGCCGGTCGATGCCCATGCCGAAGGCGATGGTGGCGACGATCACCACCGGCTCGCCCGATCGGAACCGCGCCGCCGCCGCCCGCTTGGCATCCGGCGGCAGCCCGGCATGGAACGCAACCGCCTGGATCGAGCGCCCGGCGAGCGAGGCCGCCATGCGCTCGGTTTTCGCCCGGCTGCCGCAATAGACGATCCCCGCCTCGCCGGCATGGCGGCGCAGCAGGCGCAGCAACTGCGCGCTCTCCGCCTCCTTCGGCTCGGCCGCCAGATGCAGGTTCGGCCGGTGGAACGAGGCGGCAAACACCTCCGCCTGTTCCATGCCGAGGGCGGCGAGAATATCCGCCCGCGTGCGCGGGTCGGCCGTGGCGGTCAGCGCCACGCGCGGCACCCCGGGAAACCGCTGCGGCAGCATCGCCAGCGCGCGATATTCCGGGCGGAACTCGTGGCCCCACTGGCTGACGCAATGCGCCTCGTCGATGGCGATCAGCGCGATGCGGCGGCGCGACAGCCGCTCCAGCGTGCCGGGGCTCAGCAGGCGCTCGGGCGAGACATACAGCAGATCGAGCCGCCCGGCCTCCAGCTCCCGCCCGACATGGCGGGCTTCCTCCGGGTCAAGCTCGGAATGCAGCGCGCCGGCCGCGACCCCCACCTGCCGCAGCGCGGCCACCTGGTCGTCCATCAGCGCGATCAGCGGCGAGACCACCACGGCGGTGCCGGGGCGGCAGAGCGCGGGCACCTGATAACAGATGCTCTTGCCGCCGCCGGTCGGCATCAGCACCAGCGCGTCGCCGCCATCCGTCACATGCTGGACGGCCGCTTCCTGCAAGCCGCGAAACGCCGGGAAGCCGAACACACGGCGCAGGACCTCGATCGGCGTCTCGCCGAACGCCTCCGTCCGGACGGCGGCGTTCATCGGCTCAGTTTTCGCCGAGCGTGATCTCGACGCGGCGGCTTTCGATCGAGTCCATCGAGTAGTCCACGCCGCCGATGGCGCGCCGCCTGATGCGCTGGCCGTCCACGCCGGCGCGGGTCAGCGCGTCGGCGACCGCCTGGGCGCGCTGGGCCGCGAGCTTCTTGGCCGCGTCCGCGGTGCCGGCCGGATCGGCGTAGCCGCTGACCACCACGGGCGTGCCCGGCCGCTGCTTCGCGCGCTCGGCCACGGTTGCGAGCACCTGTTGCCCCTGCGCGTCGAGCTGGCTCGACCCCTGGCCGTAGAACACCACGAACCGCTCCGGCCCGAGGATCTGGCAGCCCGCGAGAAGCAACAGCGGAATGGCGATCAGGAAGGTTCGGCGCATGGCGGCTCACTGGCAAAGTTGGGGGCCACTCCTGCACGCTTGCGGGAGTCGCGGTCAACGCCGGCGTGCGCGGTGCTACCCCGCCGCCGCCACCGCATGCCCGGCGGACAGCCGGAAAATGCGGTCCAGCTTCTCCACCCCGGTCAGCCGGTGCGCGATCAGCACCACCGAGCGCCCGTCCGCCGCCTCGTTCAGCGTGGCGAGGAACGCCCGCTCGGTCTCCGCGTCCAGCCCCGCGCACGGCTCGTCGAGGAACAGGATCGGCGCCGGGGAGAGCAGCGCGCGGGCCAGCGCCAGCCGCCGCCCCTGCCCGCCCGACAGATGCGCGCCCTGCTCGCCGACCCAGGCATCCAGCCCCTCCGGCAGCGCGCGCACCACATCGGCCACCTGCGCCGCCTCCAGCGCCGCCCACAGCGCGGCATCCGTCGCGTTCGGGCGGGCCAGCAGCAGGTTGTTGCGCACGGTGTCGTCGAACAGATGCGTCGCCTGCGACAGCCACGCGATGCGGGAACGGACCTCGGCGGCCGGCAGCATCGCGAGATCGACGCCGCCGAGCAGCACGCGCCCGGCCTGTGGCGCCACCACCTTCAACGCCAGCGCCGCCAGGGTGGATTTGCCCGCCCCCGACGGGCCGAGCAGCGCCACGCGCGCGCCCTGCGGCACGTCCAGCGACAGACCGTCGAACACGCTCGGCCGGTCGGGCGCCCAGGCGAAATGCACCCCCTCGAAGCGCAACGCAGAGCCTTTCGGCAGCACGGCCGGCATCGGCGGGTCGGGCAGCGGCGGCGGGCCGTCGGCCGCCTCCAGCACGCGCGCGGCGGCGGCGGCG
>JAKBCB010000499.1 GCA_021808185.1 Pseudomonadota bacterium | reverse complement strand
CTGCCGTACGCGACGCTGGAGCCGGTGCGCGAATTGCTGTTGCAGCAATTCATGGGCGAGAAATTCGGCCGCGATTCCATCTGGGAAACGCATCTGGCCGAGGAACTCTGGGACACCGAGATCGACTTGTCCGTGGTGCTGGACGAGCAGAGCATGATGCTGTCCGAGGTGATGGCGCTGACGCCGGGCAGCCGCATCACGCTGAACTGCGGGCCGGGGGCGACGGTGCAACTGCGCTGCGGGGCCACGGCGCTGTTCGAGGGCAAGGTCGGCCGGCGCAACAACCGCCTCGCGGTGAAGATCGAGCGGGACATCCCGCGCGCGGGCGGCTGAGGCATGGAATGGCTGCTGGAAATCGCGCTGATCGGGCTGCTGGGCGCGACGTTGTTCCACGCGCTGCGGCTGGAGCGGGCGCTGGGCGTGCTGCGGCGCGACCGTGCGGCGCTGGAGGAACTGGTGGCCGGCTTCAACGCCAGCACACGGCAGGCCGAACAGGGGATCGAGCGGCTGCGCGCGGCGGCGGACGGGGCGGGCCGGCAGATCGCGCGCCAGACCGACGCGGCGGAGGCGCTGAAGGACGATCTGCTGTTCCTGATCGGACGTGGCGAACGGGTGGCCGACCGGCTGGAGGCGCAGGTGCGCGCGGGCCGCGCGCCGGCCCCGGAGGCCGCGCGCGTCGGGACCTTCGCCCCCGAGGAGGATCGGGTGGTGCCGCCGGGCGAGCCGGTCGGCGGGGAACCGAGGCTGCGCAGCCAGGCGGAGCGCGACCTGCTGCGCGCGCTGCGGTTGCCGCGATGACGCGCGCCTCGCTCGGGCTGGGCATCCCGATGCCGCGCCTGCTGCCGCTGACCATCATGGCGATGGCGGCGCTGCTCGGGGTGAAGTCGGTGGCGCTGGTGCGCGCCGCCACCCCCGCCGCGGCGACCGAGGCGGCACCGGCGCCGACAGTCGCGCCGGCGCCGCGCGTGCCGGTGGAGAAGGCGGTGCCGGATGCCCGGCCCGCCGATCCGAAGGCCGTCGCTTCCAAGCCGGGCGATGCGAAACCGGGCGATGCGAAAGCGGGCGATGCGCCGCCGGAGCCGCCGATCAGCGAAAGCGAACGCGCGCTGCTGCTGGATCTGCGCAAGCGGCGCGAGGAACTCGACGCGCGCGCGGCGGACTTGACGGCGCGCGAGGGCGTGCTGGCGGCGGCGGAGGCGCGGCTGGCGGCGCGCATGGGCGAACTCAGCGGCCTGCAAAAGCGCCTGGAATCGCTGGAAGCCGCGCGACAGGCGCACGACGACGCGAATTGGCAGGGGCTCGTCAAGCTTTATGAAAGCATGAAGCCCAAGGATGCGGCGACGATCTTCAACGACCTGGACCTGCCGGTGCTGCTGCCGGTGCTGGATCGGATGAAGGACCGCAAGGCGGCGCTGGTGCTGGCGGCAATGAGCCCGGACCGCGCGCGCATGGTCACGGCGGAACTCGCGCGCATGCGGGCCCGCGCCAATGACGTCCCGCCGCCCGCGAGCGCGGCCGGCGGGGCGGCCGCGACGCCACCGGGCAAAACGGCCGGCGGCGGCTGACAACTCCGGCCGCCGGGCGCGGCACGAAAGGGATGCGAATGTCGATCGACAAGTCGATGAATGTACTGATCGTCGACGACTACAAGACGATGCTGCGGATCATCCGCAACCTGCTCAAGCAGATCGAGTTCAACAACGTCGAGGAAGCCACCGACGGCGCCGAGGCGCTGGCCAAGCTGCGCAGCGGCAGTTTCGGGCTGGTCATCAGCGACTGGAACATGGCGCCGATGACCGGTCTGCAACTGTTGCAGGAGGTGCGGGCGGACGCCAAGCTGAAGACGACGCCGTTCATCATGATCACGGCGGAAAGCAAGACCGAGAACGTGGTCGCGGCCAAGCAGGCCGGCGTCTCGAACTACATCGTCAAGCCGTTCAACGCCGAGACTCTGCGCGAGAAGATCGAAAAGGTGCTGGGCAATGCTTGAGGTTCCCGCAAGCGTGCCGGACGCGCTGGTGCGCCGCCTGTCCGCCATTCGCGGCCGCTACCCGGCCAGCGACCCCGCCATGGTGGCCGAGGTGGTGCGCACGGTGCTGACCACGATGCGCGGCGACCTGACCGCGACGGACACCAGCCTGCTGCATGAGGTGGAGGAACTCGGCCGTACCATCGCGGCGGCGCGGGCCGAGATCGCGGCGTTGCAGGTGGACGACATCACCGCGAGCCACATCCCCTCGGCGACCGACGAACTCGATGCGATCGTGGCGCACACGGCGACCGCGACGAACAGCATCCTGGAGGTATGCGAGACACTCGATAATGTCGCGGCCAAGCTGCACGAGGACGCGGCCGCGATGCTACAGGATGCCACCACGCGCATCTACGAGGCGTGCAGCTTCCAGGACATCACCGGCCAGCGCATCACCAAGGTGGTGGCGACGCTGAAGACCATCGACGCGAAGGTGGCGCACATCATCGCCGCCTTCGCGCAGGAGCATGGCGAGATGCCGCCGCCGCCGGGCGTGGCCGCGCCGTCCGCGCCGGGCGAGAATCCGCCGGCGGTCGGCCCGCAACTGCCCGGCAGCGCCATGGACCAGACCGACATCGACAGGCTGCTGGCGAGTTTCGACTGAAGGGGAGGCGGCGATGCCGACGCTGGCGCGGACTCGCGCGGGCATGCGCTCATCGCCGCGTTGCCGTGTGGGCGGCGGCTTTTTCTGGCGCGACAGGCGCGTGATGTGAACACCAGGCTGGCCATTTCGACCGGGCTGTTCGCCGCGCTGGCGGCGGCGGGCGCGCGCGCCGATCCGCCTGCCGCCGCCGTGGCGGCCGTGCCGGTGGCGGCGATTCGCGTCGGCAATCACGAGGGCTTCGGCCGCGTGGTGATCGACCTGCCGCCCGGCGTGACCGCAAGCGCAACGGCCGAGGGTGCCGACGGCGTGCGGGTGCGGCTGAGCGGCGGCGGCTTCGGCGCGGTGCCGCACGCGCCGCACAACGTCGCCGCGATCAGCGCGCAGGGGCCGGAGGCGCGGCTGACACTGGCGCCGGGGGCCAGCTTCACCGCCGTGCGGTTGCTCGCGCATCTGGTGATCGATGTCGCGCTCAAGC
>JAKBCB010000498.1 GCA_021808185.1 Pseudomonadota bacterium | reverse complement strand
CAACTCGCCCGCCTTCACCTTCGCGCCGATGTCCTGGTACCACATCTTCAGATAGCCGCTGACCCGGGCGTAGATCGGGGCTTGGTAGAACGCCTCGATGTCGCCCGGCAGCACCAGTTCCTGCTGTGCCTCGCCATGTCCGGGCGAGACCACCGAGACGGTCGGCACCGCCGCCGCGTCGGTCCAGACCTGCAAGGCAGCGTCGTTCTGCCGTCGCTCGATGATGCCATAGGCCGCGACGGCGATCGCGGCGCCCGCCGCGATGATGCCGAGCAGTTTGCCCCGCCACGAGGATTTCGGCGGTGGCGCGGAGGGGGACCGAGGTTCCTGAGCCATAGGTTCTTCTTCGTGCCTATACATGCGAGGGGGCCGTGTGGATGGGACCGGGCGCGTTTGCCGCGCGCGGCGCGCGGGAGTGCGCGATGTTGAAGACAACGGGGACAAAGAACAGCGTGGCGCAGGTGGCGAACAGCAGGCCACCGATCACCGCGCGCCCCAGCGGGGCGTTCTGCTCGGCGCTGAGCGCCATCGGCGCCATGCCGATGATCATGGCCAGCGCCGTCATCAGCACCGGCCGGAAGCGGGTGAACCCGGCCTCGATCGCGGCAGCCATCGGGTCCAGCCCCGCCGACAGCCGCTCACGCGCGAAGCTGACCACCAGGATGCTGTTCGCGGTCGCCACCCCCATCGACATGATGGCCCCGGTCAGTGCCGGCACCGAGAGGGTGGTATGGGTGACGAACAGCATCCAGACAATGCCCGCCAGCGCCGCGGGCAGGCCCATGACGATCACGAACGGGTCGATCCAGGATTGGAAATTGACGACGATCAGCAGATAGATCAGCACCACGGCGAAGCCGAGGCCGGCATACAGTTCGGCGTAGGCGGTGGTCATCGTGGTGACCTGCCCGCGCAGCACCACCGCCGAACCGCGCGGCAGGTCGCCGGCGGTGTCCTTCAGGATGCGCCGGATGTCCGCCGCCACCGCGCCAAGGTCGCGGCCGTGCGTGGTGCCGAAGATGTCGATCACCGGCTGCACGTTGTAGTGCGAGACCACCCCGGGGCCGACCCGGCGCGTCACCGAGGCGAGGCCGCCGAGCAGTTGCGAGGTGCCATTCGCCGTCACCGGCACGTTTTGCAGCTTGCCCATGGTGTCGATGCCGTATTGCGGCATCTGCACCACGATCGGATAGGAGACGCCGTTCTTCGGATTGAGCCAGAAGGTCGGCGCCGTCTGGATGCTGCCGGCCAGCGTGTCCTGCAGGCTGGTGGCCACGTCGCGCTCGGTGAGGCCCACGTCGGCCGCGAGCGAGCGGTTCACGTCCACATTCAGCGTCGGCGCGTCGAACGCCTGCTGGATGCGCGGATCGGCCACGCCCGCGACATGGGACACAAGCTTCAACAGCTTGGAGGAATAGGCCCTGTTGCCCTCCAGGTCGTTGCCGACCACCTGGATGTCGATCGGCGCGGGCAGGCCGAAATTCAGGATCTGGGTGACGATGTCGGCGGGCAGGAAGGCGAAAGTGGTGCCCGGGAACGCCCGGGGCAGCCGGTCGCGCAGCCGTTCGACATAGGTGTCCGCGCCGGTGACATGGTCCGGCGTGAGCGTGATGAGGATGTCCGCGTCCTCGCTGCCGATGGTGCCGGAATTGGCGTAGGCCATGTTGATGCCGCTGATCGGCAGGCCGATGTTATCGACGATGTTGTACAGGTCGCGCGCCGGGATGGCGCGGCGGATCGCCGCTTCCACCTCGTCGCACAGCCGCGCCGCCTCTTCGATGCGCGTGCCGGTCTGCGCGCGCAGGTGCAGCTTGATCTGCCCGGCCTCGATCGAGGGGAAGAAGTTCTGGCCAAGGAAAGGCGCCAGCACGAACGAGGCCAGCACGATCGCCAGGAAGCCGACCACGAATTTCCACCGCGCCCGTACCGCGCGCCGCAACAGGCCAATATAGCCCTCGCGCAGCCGCTCGAACCGGTGCTCGAAGCCGCGCTGGAAGCGCACCAGCGGGTTGCGGGTCGGCTTGGCGGCGCCGTGCTCGCCTTGATGCGCCTGGGCTGCCAGCAGGTAGTTGGCCAGCGTCGGCACCAGCGTGCGCGAGAGCACGTACGAGCCGATCATGGCGAAGGCCACCGCCTCGGCCAGCGGGCGGAACAGGAAGCCGGCGACGCCGCCCAGGCCGAACATCGGCACGAACACGATATTGATGCACAGCAGCGAGACGGTCGCCGGAATGACGATCTGCCGCGATCCATCCATGATCGCGTTCTCGATGTTCTTGCCTTGTTCCAAATGGTAGTTGATGTTCTCGATCGTCACCGTCGCGTCATCGACCAGGATGCCGACGGCGAGTGCCAGGCCGCCCAGCGTCATGACATTGATCGTCTCGCCCAGCACCGACAGCGCCGTCACCGAGGCCAGGATCGCGAGCGGAATCGAGATGGTGATGATGAGAGTGGAGCGCCAACTGCCCAGGAAGATCAGGATCATCAGGCCAGTGAGCGCCGCGGCGATGGCGCCCTCTCGGATCACGCCGGAGACGGCGGCATTGACGAAGGCCGACTGGTCGCCGACGGCGTCGAGCTTCAGCGTGCTCGGCAGCGAGGCTTCGATGTGCGGCAGCAGCGCCTTCACGCCGTCGATCACATCGAGCGTCGAGGCCGATCCCGATTTCTGGATGGTCATCAGCACGGCGTGGCTGCCATCGACCCGGACCACGTTGGTCTGGGGCGGCGCGCCGTCATGCACGAAGGCCACGTCGCGGATATAGACCAGCGTGCCGTTCACCTTGCGGATCGGCAGGTCGTTCAGCGCGGCGATCTCGGTCGGCGCGTCGTTCAGGGAGACGATATACTCGAACTTGCCGATCTTCTGGGTGCCGACCGGGGTAATCAGGTTCTGCGCGGCCAGCGCATTCACCACGTCCTGTGCCGACAGCCCGTAGGCTTGCAGCCGGTTCTGCACGATATCCACCTGCACCTGCCGCACCTTGCCGCCATAGGGCGAGGGGATGGCGGCGCCGGCAACGGTTGCCAATTGCGGGCGGATGAAGTTCTGTCCGTAGTCGAACAACTGCGACTGCGAGAGGGACTTGCTCGACAGCGCCAACTGGATG
>JAKBCB010000497.1 GCA_021808185.1 Pseudomonadota bacterium | reverse complement strand
CAACACCGACGCGGACTACCAGGGCAAATACGCTTTCTCGACCTGCTACAACCCGAACAAGGGTGTCACGCTGGCGGAGATGACCGACCATGAGCAGGCCTGGGCGGTGATCTTCAACATCAAGCGGATCGAGCAGGCGGTGGCCAGCGGCGACTACAAGGTGGTCAACGGCGTGAAGATCGTGGACGGGCGCCACGGGTCGAAATACACGCGCTACCTGCCGGTGCCGAACTCTCCGCACGGGGCCAACACCGCGCCGGACGGCATCCATGTCGTGTTCAACGGCAAGCTTTCGCCCACCATCACGATGATCGACGTTCGCCGCCTGGATGATCTGTTCGACGGCAAGATCAAGGAACGCGACATCGTTGTGGCCGAACCGCAGCTCGGCCTCGGCCCGCTGCACACCGCGTTCGACGGCAAGGGCAACGCTTTCACAACGCTGTTCATCGACAGCCAGATCGTGAAATGGAACATCGACAAGGCCCGCCGCGCCTTCACCGGCGAGAAGGTGGACCCGATCGTCCAGAAGCTCGATGTCCACTACCAGCCCGGCCACAACCACACCTCGATGGGCGAGACCAAGGAGTGCGATGGCAAATGGCTGGTCTCATTGAACAAGTTCTCCAAGGATCGCTTCATCAACGTCGGCCCGCTGAAGCCGAACAACGATCAGTTGATCGACATCTCCGGCGAGGAGATGCGCATCGCGCATGACGGCGCCAGCTTCGCCGAGCCGCACGACCTGTGCATCGTGCATCGCTCCAAGGTCAACCCGATCAGCATCTACAAGCGCGACGACCCGATGTGGGAAGACGCGCGCAAATGGGCGTCCAAGGACAAGGTGAAGCTGGAGGAGGCTGCCGATGTCATCCGCGATGGCAACAAGGTGCGCGTCTATATGCACTCGAACGCCCCGCAGTACAGCCTCGACAAGTTCGAGGTGAACGAGGGCGACGAGGTCACGGTGTTCCTGACCAACATGGACGACGTGGAGAACCTGACGCACGGCTTCACCATCGTGCGCTACGGCATCGCCATGGAGATCAGCCCGCAGATGACGGCCTCCGTCACCTTCATCGCCGACCGGCCGGGCGTGCACTGGTGGTATTGCCAGTGGTTCTGCCACGCGCTGCACATGGAGATGTCCGGTCGCATGATCGTGCATCCGAAGGTCTGAGCCATGCTCCGTCCGCGCGCCCTTGGCTTCGTGCTCGCGGCCCTGCTCGCGCAGGGTCTCGGCGCCGCGCGGGCGGAGACGCTGCGCCTCGCGCCGGGGGAGGATCTGTCGCGGGCCCTCTCCCGCGCGCAAGCCGGCGACACGCTGCATCTGGCGGCCGGGCGCTATGCCGGCCCGCTGGTGATCGCGACACCTGGCATCACGGTGGAGGGCGAGACGGGCGCTTTCATCCAAGGCAACGGCACCGGCAATACGCTCGCCATCGCCGCGCCGGACGT
Organism: Pseudomonadota bacterium; assembly: GCA_021808185.1. Taxonomy (GTDB): domain Bacteria; phylum Pseudomonadota; class Alphaproteobacteria; order Acetobacterales; family Acetobacteraceae; genus CAJCJG01. Next base: position 1,659 of record JAKBCB010000497.1, on the reverse strand, counting down.
GACGCTGCGCGGCATCGGTATCCGCGCGTCCGGGCAAAACCTGATCGAGAAGAACTCCGGCGTGTTCCTCGACCGCGGTGCCGATCGCGCGACGATCGAGGATTGCGATTTCGCCGATAACCTCATCGCGATCTATCTCGATGGCCCGCATGACGCGACGGTGCGGCACAACCGCATCGTGGGGCTGCATCTGGCCCGGGTGAGCGAGCGGGGGCCGGCGATCTCGCTGTGGAACACACCGGGATCGCGCATCATCGACAACGACATAAGCAGCGGCCGCGACGGCGTGTTTTCCGTCACCAGCAACCACAACGTGATCTCCGGCAACCGCTTCCACGATCTGCGATTTGCCGTGCACTTCATGTACACCAACGACAGCGAAGTGGCGGACAACGTCTCCGCCGGAAACGATGTCGGCTATGTACTGATGTATTCGGATCGGCTATCCGTCCACGGCAACGCCTCGGCGCACGACCGCGACCACGGCTTGCTGCTCAACTACGCCAACGGCTCCACCATCACCGGCAACGCCGTGCGCGACAGCGAGAAATGCGTGTTCATCTATAACGCCAACAAGAACACCTTCCGCGACAACTGGTTCGAGGGCTGCCGCATCGGTATCCACTTCACCGCCGGGTCGGAGCGCAACACCATCTCGGACAACGCCTTCGTCAACAACCGCACCCAGGTGATGTATGTCGGCACGCGTTCGCTCGACTGGTCGCTGAACGGGCGCGGCAACTACTGGAGCGACAACGCCGCGTTCGACCTGCACGGGCGCGGCATCGCCGATACCGCGTACCGGCCGAACGATGTGGTGGACCAGGTGATCTGGCGCGCCCCGGCGGCGAAGCTGCTGCTCAACAGCCCGGCGGTGCAGGTGCTGCACTGGGCGCAATCCGCCTTCCCGGCGATCCATCCCGGCGGTGTGATCGACAGCGCGCCGCTGATGCAGCCGCCGCGCCCGGCCTCGGTTGCGTTGCTGGAGGGTGCGCCATGACCACGCCGACTATCCTGCTGCGCGATGTCACCCGGCGCTTTGGCGCGCAGGTGGCGGTGCAGGGCGTCGATCTGGCGCTGCATCCCGGCGAATGCGTGGGCCTCGTCGGGCACAACGGCGCCGGCAAGACCACGCTCATCAAGCTGATGCTCGGCCTGCTGCGCCCCAGCCTGGGCAGCGTTGCGGTGCTGGGGCAAGACCCGGCGGCCGGGGCGGGGGCGCGGGCGCGGCGCGAGCTTGGCTACCTGCCGGAGAACGTGGCGCTGTATCCGTCGCTGACCGGGCGCGAGACGCTCGCGTTCTACGCGCGGCTGAAGCGGCTCGATCCGGCGGACAACGCGGTGCTGCTGGCGCGCGTGGGGCTGGCGGAGGCGGCGGATCGGCGCGTAGGCACCTATTCCAAGGGCATGCGCCAGCGCCTCGGCCTCGCGCAGGCATTGCTCGGCCGCCCGCACGCGCTGCTGCTGGACGAGCCGACCAGCGCGCTCGATCCGGCGCTGCGGCAGGGCTTCTACGCGCTGCTGCGCGACGCCCGCGCGGCGGGCGCCGCCGTGCTGCTGTCCTCGCACGCGCTCGCCGAGCTGGAGGGCGAGGTGGACCGCGTGGTGGTGATGAACCGGGGCCGCAAGATGGCCGATGGCGACATCCACGAACTGCGC
>JAKBCB010000496.1 GCA_021808185.1 Pseudomonadota bacterium | reverse complement strand
GTTCCTGCGCCGAGGCCTCGCTGGTCGCCTGGATGGTCGCCGAGCCCGCGGTGATGGCCTCGATGCTCTGCTCGATGTTCCCGGTGGCGTCCTGCACGCGGCGGGCCAGGTTGCGCACCTCGCCGGCCACCACCGCGAAGCTGCGTCCGGCCTCGCCGGCGCGCGCCGCCTCGATGGCGGCGTTCAGCGCCAGCAGATTGGTCTGCTGGGAGATCTGCCGGATGGCCTCCACCAGCGTGCCGATGGACTGCACGTCGGCCCCCAGCGCGTCGATGCCGTCGACGTTGCCGTGGATGACCTTCTCGACGCGGCGCAGCGCCTCCTCGACCTCGCGCATCGACGCGGCCACCTCGGCCTCGGCGTGCATCAGCGCATCCAGGGTCTGCTCCAGGCGCTCGTTGAGTCGCACCGCCTCGCGGCGCGCCGAAATGTTGCGCAGGCTCGCATGCAGGGCCAGCACCCGCCCGCCGGCATCGCGGATCGAGCTCACGGTGATCGAGAACAGGAACGATCCCATCTCGCGATGCTGCGCCCAGCGCGCCAGCCGGCCTTGCGCCACGTCGTCGAGACGGCGCTGGGTGTCGGGGTCGGAGCCGAGCAGGCGCAGCGGCTGGCCGACGAGGCGACTGGCGTCGACTCCGCCCAGCGCGTCGCGGAACATCGCCGAGAAACGGCCGAAGGTCTCGCGGGCCGCGGTGTTGGTCCACACGATCGGCATGTCCGCATCGGGCTCGGCCAGCAGGTCGAGGGTCTCGAGTCCGTCCAGGGCCTGGGCGAGGAGTTGTTGGAGTTCTTGGTTCATGGTGGAGCGGCCGAGGCGGGCGGTCGTGCGGTCGGCGAGGGGGGCGGGGCGTGCAGGCCGCCAGACGCCCCGGCGGGCGCCGCGGTGCGCGTCACGCCGTTGGCGGCGGCGCGATCACAAGGTCTGCTGCGCGCGGATTCAGCGCCGGCGCGGCGGCTTGCGGAACAGCTGGTCGGCGATCTGCCTCTGTTCCGGCGTCAATGCCCGGTACAGCTTCGCGAAGGATTTCGACAGGCTGCGCATGTTGCGCGCGTGCAATTGCGCGATGTCGGCGTAGGAGTCCAGGGCCTGCTCGGCGCTCATCGTCGGCAACTGTTGCGCGCGGCGCTGGAATGCCCGCTCCATCGATTCCGCGTTGTCACGGATGGTGCGGGCGAAGGCATTCCACGGCAGCGCCTCGGAGGGCGTGATCTTCAGCTGCTCGTGCAGGCTGGCGATGCGCTGATCCACCAGGTCGAAGCGGCGGGGTACGGTGGCTCGGGGGCTGCTGGCGGCCGGCGCGGAGGCTTGCGCATGGGCCAGCGGCGCGGCGCCGGCCAACGTCAGCAGCGCCGAAAGGGCGAGTGCGCGGATTCGTTCGTGGTTCATGACGGGTCGTCGGGTTCGGGGCGTTCGGGGCAGGCGCGATACGCGCGCCATCTCAATATCCGGGTGCCTGGGACGGCGGGTAGTAGACAGCGCCCGGCGGAGGTGGCGGCGGCGGCGCGTAGTACCCGGCGCCAGGAGGGGGGGGCGGCGCGGCGTAGTACACGCCGGGTGGCGCGGCAGGGGGCGCCGTCGGATAGACCACCGCGGGCGGCGCCTGCATGGCATTGCTCAGCACCGATCCCAGCACCGCGCCCAGCACCGCTCCGAGGATCAGCCCGCCGCCGTTGCCGCCGCCGCCCCCGTAGTCGCGCTGCGGGGCCATGCGCGGCGGTGGGCCGCGGCGCTCGGGGGGGCGATAGCCGTGATGGTCGCGGTAATCGCGCCGGCCGTACTGCGCATGGGCGGGAACCATCCACGCCGCCGCCGACAGGGCGACGACCACGAGCACCGCGCGCGAGGCCCGGTTCGATTCTGGATTGCGCCGCATGGGGCACCTCCGCAATGGCTGCTGCATGGTGATGATGCGACGGTGGCGCCGCGCCTGGCAAGCCTGCATGTCGCGCCGCGAAGCTGCGTTTTGACTTCACTGCGGTTCCTGCAGCCCATGCCCGCTGAATCTTGTTGGAAATAACCGACACCATGGGCCGCGCAGTTCGCTTAACTTGCCTCACCTATGAATGCCTGCGAAATCCTCGATATCTCGCCGCCCGTATCCGGCGCCGCGCCGATCTTCCCCGGCGACCAGCCCTACGAACTGCGCTGGACCGCGCGCATGGCGGCGGGCAGCGCGGTGAACCTCAGCGCCGTCGACATGTCGCCGCATGTCGGCGCGCACGCCGATGCGCCGTTGCACTACGCCGACGGCGCCGCGCCCATCGATGCCGTGGACCTGCGCGACTATCTGGGCCCGTGCCGCGTGATCCACGCCATCGGCTGCGGTCCGCTGGTCGGCGTCGAGCACCTGCGCCATGCCGAGTCCGGGCTGCCGCCGCGCGTGCTGGTGCGCACCTGCCGGCGCGCGGCGACGAGTTGGAACCCGGACTTCAGCGCCTACGCGCCGCGGACCCTGGAATGGCTGGCCGAGCGCGGCGTGCGCCTGGTCGGCATCGACACGCCGTCCGTCGATCCGGCGGCCAGCAAGAGCCTGCAGGCCCACCACGTGCTGCTGCGCCGGGACATGCGCGTGCTCGAGAACCTGGTGCTCGACGCCGTGGACGAGGGCGACTACGAACTCATCGCGCTGCCGCTGCGCCTGGCCGGCGCCTGCGCGTCGCCGGTGCGCGCCGTGCTGCGCCGCCATCCTCCTTTCGCGCCCGGCCGGGCGCCGACCCAGGATCCCGCATGAATCCGACGATCTCCCGAGAAGACTGTGCCGCGCGCGACGCGGCCGACGTGCTGGCGCCGTTGCGCGAGCAGTTCGAGCTGCCCGCCGGAGTCGTCTACCTCGACGGCAATTCGCTGGGGGCCCTGCCGTCGGCGACCTCCGCCCGGCTGCAGCAGGTGCTGGCCGTCGAATGGGGCCGGGGCCTGATCCGCAGCTGGAACGACGCCGGCTGGATCGGCATGGCGCAGCGCGTGGGCGACAAGATCGCGCGCCTGGTCGGCGCCGCGCCGGGCGAGCTGGTGGCGGCGGACTCGACTTCGGTGAACCTGTACAAGGTGCTTGTCGCCGCGGCGACCATCGCGCGCGAGGACGGCGCGTCGCGCCGGGTCATCGTGGCCGAGCGCA
>JAKBCB010000495.1 GCA_021808185.1 Pseudomonadota bacterium | reverse complement strand
GCCGCCTCGCCGCTGGCGGTGCGCGCCTGCGAGAGGACACACAGCCCCTCCCGCCCGCGCAACACGACCAGAATGCCGCCCGCATCCGCGTCGCCCCGGCGCAGCACCGTGCCATAACGCCCATCGGCATTACCCAGGCGCAGCGCCGCCTGCACCCAGATACCCGCCTTGACCCGCGCTTCCGCCATCTCCGCCTCCGTCCCTGCCAGCCCCGTCTTGAAACGGTGGGGGCACACTGCCACAACCGCGCGCCAGGGCATGGAGCGACGATGAGCAAAGACATGAGCGAAGGCCAGCGCGCCTACGAGGCCAAGCGCGCCGCCAAGGCGGGCATGAGCCTGGAGAAGTGGCTGGACGCCAAGGACCGCGACAAGCGCGAGGAAGAGCGCGCGCGCGAAAAGGCCGCCCAAAAGGCCGAACCGAAGAAGCCGGGTTTCTTCTCGCGCCTGCTGGATAAGGCGCACAAGCCGCTGTAGCGGCGGCCTCAGACCATATGGCGCACCACGCCGTCGCGCCGGATCAGGCCGTGATACAGCGCGCCGGCGATGTGGCTGCCGAGCAGCAGCAGCAGCGCCAGCGCGCCGAACCAGTGCAGGTCCGACAGCGACTGCGCCACCGCGTCCGCCTGCTTGCCGATCGGCGAGGGCACGCGGACCAGCCCGAACCAGTCGAGCGGGAAGCCCCAGGCGTTGGTGTCCATCAGCCCGACGATGGGCTGCACCAGCAGCACCAGATACAGCGCCGCCTGATTCAGCGTCGCGAGCACGCGCACGATGCCGGGCGTGTCCGGCGGCAGCCTGGGCGCGCCGGTCGCGAGGCGCACGACGATGCGCAGCAACACCAGCAGCCAGACGCAGATGCCGATGCTCTGATGCAGGTTGTACAGCTCGTCCTTCAGCGGCCCGTCGCCCGGATCGAAATAGACGATCCAGCCCCCGAGCACGAACAGCAGCAGCACCAGGGCCGCCGTCAGCCAGTGGATCGCCCGCATCGCCAGGGCGTATCGCTGCGTTCCGAAGCCGGCCGTACGCCTTGATGCCATGTCGCCCCCCGATGTCTCCGGACGCTCTGGCGGCGCCAGAGACGAGCATTTCATGTTGGGGCGCATGGCCGCAACGCTAGCGGTGCATGCCGATTGGAGTGCGGACGCGCGCAAGCGCTGGATGACGCGCGCCACGCGTGAGGCTGCCGGCTGGCGCATCGCCGCGCCGGAGCCGGTGGGCGATCTCGCCACGCTGCTTGCGCGGCTGCGCGCGTCGGCGCGGGGCGGGGCCGTGGCGCTCGGCGTCGATCTGCCGCTCGGCCTGCCGCGCGCCTTTGCCCGGGCGCACGCGACGGAGCCGGACTTTCCCGCCTTTCTGCGCGGGCTGGCGGCGCGCCCGGGGTTTTTCCAGGTGTGCGAGACGCTGGCCGAACTGGCCCCGGACCGGCCTTTCTACCCCGCGCGTGGCCGCAAGGGCATGACACGGGCGGCGCACGCGGCGGCCCTCGGGCTGGGCGGCGCGGACGGACTGTCGCGGCTGTGCGACCGCGCGACGGCAGAGCGTCCGGCTGGCGCACCGCTGTTCTGGACCCTCGGCGCGAACCAGACCGGAAAAGCCGCCATCGCGGCCTGGCGCGACCTCCTTCTCCCCGCCCTCGCCAGCCCGACCCCGCCGGCGCTGTGGCCGTTCGATGGCGATTTCCTGCCGCTGCTCGCACGCGGCGGCGTGGTGCTCGCGGAGACCTATCCGGCCGAGGCGATGCGCCACTTCGCCTTGCGCATGGGCGGCAGCAAGCGGCGGCAGGCCGATCGCGCGGCGCTGGCCCAGGCGCTGCTGGCGGCGATGGCCGGGCTCGATGCCGCGCCGGACGCGGCGCTGCGGGCCGCGCTCGCCGCCGGTTTCGGCGCCGAGGCGGCGGGCGAGGACAAGTTCGACTCCGTTCTCGGCGTGCTCTGCGTGCTCAATGTGCTGGCTGGCCGCCGCCCGGACGGCGTGCCGGACGATCCCTGGCTGCGGCGCTGGGAAGGCTGGGTGCTGGGCCAGGCGGCGCTGCCGCGCGCCGGCCTTCAGTGACGCACGCCGCCCCCGCCGCCATGCCCCCCGAAGCCATGGCCGCCGCCATGCCAGCCACCGCCGCCATGCCCGCCGAAGCCATGCCCACCGAAGCCGTGTCCGGCGAAGCCCCCCCGCCCGGCGAAGCCTCCGTGCCCGACGAAGCCGTGGTCCATCCCATGGCCCCATCCGCCGTGATCCCAGCCGCCGTGATCCCAACCGTGCCGCCAGCCGTCGCCGCCACCCCAACCACCCCAGCCCCCTCCCCAGCCGCCGTCGCCCCAGCCGGAGCCCCAGCCATCGCCGAGCCAGCCGCCGTAGACCGGGGCGACACCGGCATAGCCGCTGCCCACGTAGCCGCTGTCCACGTAGCCGGTGCCAAACCCCTGCCCCGCGTCGCACGCGGCCAGCGCGAAGCCGGTGAGGAGCAGAAAGGCGACGGTGATTTTTGCCATGATTATTTGCGTCCGAAACCTTCCGCCCCTGGCCGGTCAGCCGCGGTCGTACACGTCCACGTAATTCTCGGTCTTGCCGTCGCTGCCGGTCATGGCGCCGTTGCACGTCATCTTCCGCTGGTCCGCGGACACCGAGCAAGTCAGGCTATCCATCTCTCCCGCCGGCCCCTTGAAGGTGCCCTGGAGCGTCGAGCCATTGACGGTGAACGAGGCCACGGTGTCGCCGTTGATCGGGTAGAATTCCCCGTTCGCCGGCGTGTCGAACGACTGCACCGAGGCGCGTCCCTGCGCGTTCGTGACCGTGACCGACCATTTCACATGCTTGGTATCGACGCGCGAGAACTCCGCGGTCATGTCGCCCGGCACCGGTTCGCCCGGCGCGAGCTTGGATTGCGCCTTGTTCCAGTGCCATTTGCCGACGAATGGGTTGCTGTCGGCCCAGGCGGACCCGGCCGCCGCCAGCAGGAGCACCCCACAAAGCCCGATCCCGATTTTCATTCCGCGCCGCTGCACTGGCCACCCTCCTCTGATCGCTGTTCAGCCCGATTCGACCGGACCGCTCCGCGCTGTCCATGTAGTCGCATGGCGCGGCGCTGGCGCGGCATTCCGCCGATTTTCATGCCCGCCTCCGCCG
>JAKBCB010000494.1 GCA_021808185.1 Pseudomonadota bacterium | reverse complement strand
CTCCCGCCGCACCTGGCGCACGGCTTCGCGCTGCAATTGCTGGGCTACGCGATCGACTGGGCGGGGTTCGCGCTGCTGACCCGCTGGCTCGCGCGCACGCTCGGGCGCGGCGGGCGCTGGCCGGTGTTCATCGCCGCGTGGAACTGGTGCAACGTCGTGCAGTACCTGCTGCTGGTGGTGGCGAGCCTGCCGCCGCTGCTCGGGATGCCGGACATCGTCGGCGAGACCGCCTGGTTGGTGGCGACCGGCTGGGCGCTGTGGCTGGAATGGTATGCAACTCGCCTCGCGCTCGACATCTCGCGCATGCAGGCCATCGGGCTGGTGCTGCTGGACGAGGCGCTCGGCTTCGGCCTGCTCGCCGTGATCCAGACCCTGCCCGGCGGGGGGATGTAGCGGGATGCAGGCAAAGCGCGCGATTCAGGTCGTCGGCTGCCACGCCGAGGGCGAGACCGGGGACGTCATTGTCGGCGGCGTACTGCCCCCGCCCGGCACCACCCAGTTCGAGCGGATGCAAGCGTTCGCCCGCGACCACGACGCCGTCCGCCGCCTGCTGCTCAGCGAGCCGCGCGGCTCGATCTGCCGCCACGTCAACCTCATCACGCCCCCGACGCGGCCGGACTGCGATGCCGGCGTCATCATCATGGAGCCCACCGAATACCCGCCGATGTCCGGCTCCAACCTGATGTGCACCGTCACCGTCTTGCTGGAGACCGGCATCCTGCCCATGACCGAGCCTGAGACGGTCGTGACGGTGGACACGCCCGCCGGCCCGGTGCGCGCCCGCGCCGCGTGCCGGGACGGCAAGTGCGAACGGGTGGAACTGACCAACGTGCCCTGCTTCGTCGATCGGCTGGACGCGGCGCTGGAGGTCGAGGGATTCGGCACCGTCATGGCCGACATCGCCTGGGGCGGCATGTTCTACGCCATCGTCGATGCGACCAAGCTGGGCTTCGCCGTGGTCGCCGAGGAGGCGCGGGAGCTTGCCGTACTCGGCGAGCGGGTGCGGCTGGCGGCGCGGGCGCAGCTATCCGTGGTGCATCCGGCCAACCCGGACATCGCCGGGGTGTCCATCGTGCAGCTCAACCGCCCCTTCGCCGGCGTCGGCGCGGTGACGCGCAACACCTGCATCATTGCCCCCGGCCGGTCCGACCGCAGCCCCACCGGCACCGGCACCAGCGCGCGCATGGCCGTGCTGCGCGCGCGCGGGCAGATGCGGGTGGGCGACTCGATGATCCATGAAAGCCTGATCGGCAGCCGCTTTACCGGCCGCATCGTGGCGGAAACCACCGTCGCCGGCCGCCCGGCCATCGTGCCCACGATCAGCGGGCGGGCCTGGATCACCGGGTTTCACACCTACCTGATCGACCCGACCGACCCGTGGCCGGAGGGGTTTCAGGTGGCGGATATGACCGGCGTCGGCGGCGGCATGGCCCAGTAGCGGCCCAACTATCAGAACATCCTGACCGTGTGGCGCGCCAGCACGCTCGCCACCTCGAACATGTCAAGCCACAGCCCCGCCGACAACGCCAGGATCACGATGCTGCCGATGGCCCACGGCAGCCGCCCCTGCAAGATCGGCGCGTGTTCGCCGATGCGGCGGCGCAAATCCGGCACGTCGCTGTTCATCGCACGCGGAGGACGCGGCGCCATCGCCACGCCAGCACCGGGCTGGCGCTGTCCGAAGGCCCGGCGTGGTGCCTCGCCATCCGCCCGCACCCCGCCAGTCCGCCCACCATGATCGGTCAAGGTCGCGCCCGACATGTCTTCACCTCCATCCGCGACAAACCGGGTTCCGCTGCCCGGTGCGCACTTATCGATTTAGCACATGCCTATTGTTGGCAGCTTCGCGGTGCGTCATCGCGTCATGTCTTGTAGGGAATTGTCAGAACCAACACGGAACGACCTACATCCTGGCGTGTTGTCGCGCGGGCGACGTGCCACTTCGGCGCGCGGCGGCGGCGGGATGCCCGGGGAAAACCCGCCCGAATTCGCGATCCGCCCGGTCCGGCGCAGCCATTGCGTGCAATTTCCCACGCCGGCCGGCGGCACCGCCACGCAGGGTTGTGTCGCAAGTCGGTTGAGAAGGACAACCGCCCGAAGCGCCGCGCCCAACAAATGCCGAACGGTCCCGGTCAGTTTCCCTTGCCGAGCAGGGCACGCTTGAACGGCTCGCTCGGCGGATAGGGGCCGATGAACGTGGACAGAATGGCACGGGTGAATGTGGGTTCGCTCACCGTGCCGAGAGCGCGCCCGTTGAGCGAAATCCGCACCGAGTCGCCCTCGAACACCAGCGTGCTATCGTCGCCGCGATGGAACTCGGGCACCGCCGCGAGGAAGCGCTCGACATCCTGTGGCGGCAGATGGCACGGCGCCTTGCAGTTGTCGGCCAGCCCCTCCGCCCAGGCCGCCCGCGCCCGATCCACGGTCACGTCATGGACGAAGCGGATGTGCAGCATCCTGACACCGGAGGAACGCAGGATCGCGTCCGCGTCCTCGTTCGGCTTCTCCAGATACAGGCCGGCAACATAGATATGCACGCGGAACACCGAATAGGTCCGCAGCCCCATGCCGTTCAGCCGCAGCGGCACGCCATGATATTGAATCTGGTCCGGCATGGAGACGCCGTCCAGCTCGGCCGCGGCAGCTGGCGGCACGCCGGCCATGGCCAGCGCCACGGACGCCGCCAGCACGGCACAGAATCGCAGGGTCGGGGCGGCGAGGCCCTGTACTCGGTTCGTCACTGAACCAGCCTAGGGTACCTGCCGCCGGAGGCAACCCCAATACGTTGGCGTGCGGCCCCGCGCGCCAGGGCCATCCTAGGTGGCCGTATTGCGAAAGCCGCCGACGCCGCGCTCGATGTCGGTGACATGGCTGGGCCGGAACTCCTCGGCGCTGGCAAGTCCACACGAATGCGCGATGATCTCCACCTCCTCGCGCACCCGCTCGGCGTAGCGCATCACCCGCACCGCCTTGTCGGTCGGGTCGAGCCCGGCAATCAGGCGGGGGTTCGCCGCCGTCACCCCGGTCGGGCAGTTGCCGGTGCCGCATTTCATCGCCTGGATGCAGCCGAGCGAGAACATGAAGCCGCGCGCGCTGACCACGAAATCCGCGCCCATGCACAGCGCCC
>JAKBCB010000493.1 GCA_021808185.1 Pseudomonadota bacterium | reverse complement strand
TGCGCGCGCAGCAGGGCTTCTTCATCGTCGAGCGCACCTGCCCGACCTGCGGCGGCCAGGGGCAGACCATCCGCAACCCCTGCCGCATCTGCCATGGCGCGGGCACCGTGCAACGCGAAAAGTCGCTGCAAGTCTCGATCCCGGCGGGTGTCGAGGACGGCACGCGCATCCGGGTCGCGGGCGAAGGCGAAGCAGGCGCGGGCGCCGGGGCACCGGCGGGCGACCTGTATCTGCACGTCGCGATCAAGCCGCACCCGATCTTCCAGCGCGACGGTGCGACCGTGTTCTGCCGCGTGCCGCTGCGCATGACGCAGGCGGCTCTTGGCGCGGACGTGGAAGTGCCGACCATCGACGGCTCGATGACGCGGGTGAAGATCCCGGCGGGCACGCAGACCGGCGACCAGTTCCGGCTGCGCGGCAAAGGGTTCTCCGTGCTGCGCAGCGCCCAGCGCGGCGACATGCTGATCCAGGTGCAGGTGGAAACGCCGCAGAGCCTGACGCGCAAGCAGCGCGATCTGCTGGAAGAATTCGAGGCCGAGTCGCAAGGCAAGGGCAGCCCGGAGCACGAGGGCTTCTTCGCCAAGGCGAAGGAGTTCTTTCAGGGACGCGGGTGAAGGCGAGGGGTGCCACCCCTCGACCCCACCGGGGCCGGCGGCCCCGGACCCCGTTCAGTAGAGGTTGTTGCGGTAGCCGGTTTCCACCAGTTCGTCGGCTTCCGGCTCCGCCATGGCGCGGGTTTGGTCCGCCATGATCTTGCCCAGCGTGGGGAACGCGCTGCGTTCGACCTGGGTGGATGCATCCCACAAATGGCTGCGCATCAGCGCCTTGCCGCAGTGGAAGAACGCCTCCTGCACCGCGATCAGCAGCCCGGCGGCCGGCATCTTGCCCCGGGCGGCGAGCGGCCCGAGCAGGCCGGTGTCCGTTACCACGCTGGCGTCCCCGTTGACGCGGAGTGTCTCGTTGATGCCGGGGACAAAGAACAGCAGCCCGACGCCGGGATGGGCGACGATGTTGCCGTAGCTGTCCACGCGGTTGTTGCCGGGGCGGTCCGGCAGCAGCAGCGTGCTGTCGTCCAGCACCGCGACGAAGCCGGGTGCATCGCCGCGCGGGCTGGCATCCACTCCGCCCGCGCCGTCGCTGCTCGCCAGCACGCAGAACGGGGAAAGCGCGATGAAGGCGCGGCAATGCTGGTCCAGCCGTGGCAGAACCTTGCGGACGGCCAGCGGATGCACCGTGCCGTAATGCGCGCGCAGCGCGGCCGGGTCGGTGATGCTCTCCATCGCGTTGCCCCCCGTGTGAACGCCCCACGATGCCGCGCGCGCGGCGCCGGCGCAACGCCGGCCCCTGGACGCGCGCGGCCCGCCGACGCACTCTGCGCGGCATGACGATTCGGATCGGAGTGGCCGGCATCGCCGGCCGGATGGGACGGCTGCTGGCGGAAGAAACCGTCGCCGCCGGGGCGGTGCTGGCGGGCGGCATCGACCGGCCGGGGGCCGAGGCGCCAGCCGGGATTGCGCTGTTGCCGGACATGGCCGCGCTGGCGGCCGGGGCGGACGTGGTGGTGGACTTCACCCACGCGAGCACGGTTGCCGCCCACGCGGCGGCGCTGGCGGCATCGGGAAAAGCCTGGGTGCTGGGGACCACCGGGCTGTCGGCCGCGGATGAGGCGGCGGTGGCCGAGGCGGCGCGGCGCATCGCGGTGGTGCAGGCGCCGAATTTCTCGCCCGGCGTCAATCTGGTCCTGGCGCTGGCCGAGCGCATGGCCGCGGCGCTGCCGGGCGAGACCTACGACGCCGAAATCATCGAGATGCACCATCGCCAGAAAGTCGATGCGCCCTCCGGAACGGCCATCGGGCTTGGCCGGGCGGTGGCGCGCGGGCGGGGCGTGGATCTCGATGCGGTCAAGGCCAGTGGGCGGGACGGTCATACCGGCGCGCGCAAGCCGGGCGAGATCGGCTTTGCCGCCCTGCGCGGCGGGCAGGTGGTGGGCGAGCACACGCTGCTGTTCGCCTCCGCCACCGAACATATCGCCATCACCCACCGCGCCTTCGACCGCCGCGCGTTCGCCACCGGGGCCATCCGCGCGGCGCTGTGGGCGGTGGGGCGACCGCCCGGATTGTATTCGATGATGGACGTGCTGGGCATGACCTGACCCAGGCCGGCCGCCAAAGAGGTTGACCCCGCCGGACGCTTCGGCCACACACCCCCGCCGAACGATCCGTTCCCCACCCCTCCGCCGAGACGAGATCAAGCGATGCGCGACAAGGGCGAATTCCTGTTCACTTCCGAATCGGTCTCGGAAGGCCATCCCGACAAGGTCGCCGACCGCATCAGCGACACGGTGCTCGACACGTTCCTGGCGGCCGACCCGTATGCGCGCGTCGCCTGCGAAACGCTGGTGACGACCAACCGCATCGTGCTGGCCGGCGAGACGCGCGGGCCGGACACCATCACCCCGGAACTGCTGGCCCACGCCGCGCGCATGGCGGTGCACGACATCGGCTATGACCAGGAAGGCTTCTCCTGGAAGCACGCCAAGGTCGAATGCCACCTGCACGCGCAGTCCTCGGACATCGCGCAGGGCGTGGACTCGGCCGGCAACAAGGACGAGGGCGCGGGCGACCAGGGCATCATGTTCGGCTATGCCTGCCGCGAGACACCGAGCCTGATGCCGGCGCCGCTGTACTACGCGCACCTGATCCTGCGCCGGATCAGCGAGATGCGGCGCAACGACGACCTGTCCGTGCGCGGCCTGCTGCCGGACGCGAAAAGCCAGGTGACGCTGCGCTACGTGGACGGCAAGCCGGTGGGGGCCACCAGCGTCGTCGTCTCGACCCAGCACGCCGAGGGCCTGTCGAGCGAGCGGGTGCACGAGATGGTGCTGCCGATCATCGAGAGCAGCCTGCCGGAAGGCTGGATGCCGTCGGCCAAGGAAATCTACGTCAACCCGACCGGCAAGTTCGTCATCGGCGGCCCGGACGGCGATTGCGGCCTGACCGGGCGCAAGATCATCGTGGACACCTACGGCGGCGCGGCTCCGCACGGCGGCGGCGCTTTCAGCGGCAAAGACCCGACCAAGGTCGATCGCAGCGCCGCCTATGCCTGCCGCTATCTGGCCAAGAACGTGGTGGCGGCCGGGCTCGCGG
>JAKBCB010000492.1 GCA_021808185.1 Pseudomonadota bacterium | reverse complement strand
TGTGGGTGTTGGGGTCGTCGCCCTCCCAGATGATCGCCACCTGATCGCCGCGCGTGGCCAGATGCCGGTCGAGGCAGTTCACCGAGGCGTTCAGCGTGCCGTCGGCGAACCAGGTCACGCGCACATCGCCGTTGAAGTCGCCTTCCATCGCCTTGGTCGGCGGCTTGAACCAGGTCACGCGGTAGGCCTGTTCGGCCCAGAAGCCCACGGGGTTTTCGGCGGCGCGCGCGGACATCGCCTTGTAGCCCGCCTCGTTCACCAAGGCGTGGGCGGCGATCTCCGGCTTCACCGGAAAGAGGGTGTCACTCATCAGGTTGTTTCCTGTCCTGGACGCATTCACGCGACAAGCGCCGCCCCCCCGCGGCGCCGGTCAGAGGCCGGCATCCTCGGGCACGAGGATCACGCCGTCCTTGACCTCGATCATAACCGCTTCCAGCCGATCGCCAAGGCACGGCCCGCGCACGCACACCCCGTCGGCGATGCCGAATTCCGCGCCGTGCGTGGCACAGACGATGCGGCTTGCGTCCGCCGTCAGGAAGCGGTTCGGCGCCCAATCGAGCGGCACGCCGATATGTGGGCAGGAGTTGACATAGACGAACACGTTTTCCCCCTGCCGCACCGCGAACAGCCCGGTGAAGCCACCTTCGGGCGGGGGGAAGCCTTTCGCGGTGCCGTCCGGAATGTCCGCCAGCATGCAAAGCGCGCGCACGCTCATCCCCGCCACCCTCCCAGGCGGCAGATGTGCGCCCAGTGCGCCTCCGACACGGGCACCACCGAAAGCCGCGACTGGCGAATCAGCAGCAACCCCTCCAGCGCCGGGTCGGCCTTGATCCGGGCCAGCGTCACCGGGACCGGCATCGGCCCGACCGCGCGCATATCGACGCACACCCAGTCGCCGCCCTCGGCCGTCGGGTCCGGATACGCCTCGCGCGCGACCTCGACGACGCCCACGATCTCCTTGCCGATGTTGGAGTGGTAGAAAAACGCGCGGTCGCCCGCGCGCATGGCCTTGAGGTTCAGTTTGGCGGCGTGGTTGCGCACGCCGGTCCAGGGCTCGATGCCGTGGGCCACCTGCTGGTCCCAACTGAACGCATCCGGCTCGGACTTCACCAGCCAGTATGCCATCAGCCGAGCTTGGCCCCGTCCTTGAACACCTGGCGGAACGGCCGGATGATGCTGCTTTCGAACAACCCGGCCTTGGCATAGGGGTCGGCGGCGGCGAACGCCTCGGCGGCGGCGCGGTCCTCGACATCGATCACCAGCAGCGAGCCGCAGGGCTGGCCCGAGGCATCCAGCAATGCCCCGCCGCTTGCGATCTTGCGCGCCTGGGAATCCAGATATTCCAGATGCGCGGGCCGAACGCCCATCCGCAGATCGAGACTGGCCGGGCGATCAGTGTTGATAAGGGCAAACAGCATGGGCGTTCCTTCCGATTGATGTTTATTAGCCTAGGTCAATGCCTCCGGGCGGCGAACCTGACCAGGTTGCAATCCGCGGATAGCTTCAACTCGGGCGCAAGTCAGGTATATGATATGAATATGGATGCCAGTGCGACACTTTTATCATCCGGGTCGGGCGGCCGCGGGCTGCACCGTTTCGCCAACCCGGGACGCTTCCTGCGCCTGTCCGGCAAGGTGTTGCCCTGGCTTGCGGCATTCGCCCTGGTGCTGACGCTGATCGGGCTTGGCTGGGGGCTGTTCTTCGCCCCCGCCGACTGGCAGCAGGGCGACGCGGTGCGGATCATGTATATTCATGTTCCCGCCGCATGGCTGGCCTCCTCCGGCTATCTCGGCCTTGCCATCTGCTCGGTGCTGTCGCTGGTCTGGCGGCATCCGCTCGCCGACCTCGCGGCCATGGAGATCGGGCCGGTGGGCGCCGGCGCCACCTTTCTCTGCCTCGCCACCGGCAGCCTTTGGGGCAAGCCGATGTGGGGGGCCTGGTGGGTGTGGGATGCACGGCTGACCTCGGTCCTCGTGCTGTTCTTCCTGTATCTCGGCCACATCGCGCTGGTGCGCGCGTTCGACAGCCCGGAGCGCGGGGCGCGCGCGGGTGCGATCCTGGCGCTGGTCGGCGTGGTCAACCTGCCGATCATCAAGTTTTCGGTGGATTGGTGGAACACGCTGCATCAGCCGGCGAGCATTTCCTTCACCGGCTCGCCCACCATGTATGTCGGCATGCTCTGGCCGCTGCTGTTTTCCGCCCTCGGGATGACGTTCGGCTTTGCCGCCATCGTGGTGGCGCGGACGCGCGCGGGAGTGATGGAGCGGCGCATCCGCGGCCTGCTGCTGGCGCGCGCGCAGCAGGAAGCCGGCGCCCGGCTGGAGGCGGCGGCATCATGACCCACTTGACCTACATCAGTGCCGCCTACGGCCTCGCCGTGGTGGTTGCGGGCTGGTTCGCCGTGGATGCGTGGCTGCGCATGGGACGGGCGCGCAAGCGCCTCGCCGCCATCGACCCGCGCGCCCGGCGATGAACGCCCGTCCGTGAGAATCCCGCGATGATGACCCGCAAGCGCCGCCGCCTGATCGTCCTGCTCGTCTGCGGCCTCGGCCTCGGCTCGGCCGCCGGGCTGTCGCTCTGGGCGTTGTCGAGCGACGTGGCGTTCTTTACGTCCCCGACGGAGCTGGTTCAGCACCCTCCGGGACCGGACCGCGTGTTCCGTCTCGGCGGCCTCGTCGAGGCCGGCAGCGTCAAGCGTGGCGATGCGGGCGGCAAGCCGACCGCGAGCTTCCGCGTGACCGATGGCGCGGCGACCGTCGCGGTGAATTTCGTGGGCCTGCTGCCCGACCTGTTCCGCGAGGGGCAGGGCATCGTCGCCCTCGGCAGCCTCGCGCCGGACGGCTCGTTCCGCGCGCAGGAAGTCCTGGCCAAGCACGACGAGACTTACATGCCCAAGGAGGTCGCCGAAGCCTTGAAGAAATCCGGCCACTGGAACCCCGAGAAGGGCGCGCCCCCGCCGGCCTCCACCTGGAACACCATGGCCGTGCCGGCCAAGGACGCCAAGGCCGACGACACGAAGGCGGGCGGATGATCCCCGAACTCGGCCACTTCGCCCTCGCGCTCGCGGTTGCCATCGGCTTCGCACAGGCGCTCCTGCCGCTGTGGGGCGCGTGGCGGCGCGACCAGCGGCTGATCGCCGCCGCCCCGG
>JAKBCB010000491.1 GCA_021808185.1 Pseudomonadota bacterium | reverse complement strand
GACGGCGCGCGCCACGGCCTCGGCGAACGCCGTGGCATCGACAGCGTGGCCGACCACCGCCTCGAACCGGCGCAGCGCCGCGCCCGGATCGGTGTCCTCGATCCGGTGGCGCGCGGCGACCGTCAGCAGCAGCGTGTCGAGGTCCATGCGGCGTCAGGCCGGGCTTACCGGGGCGTCGGGCCGGGCCGGGCGTGTCCCCGGCAGCACGCCCCGGCTGACCTCGATGCCGATTTCCATGCTCTGCGCGATGCGCCGGGCGCGCGCCATCAGGTGCTCGGTACCCTCCGGCGTGCAGATCCCGCGCGCCGTCTGCTCGAACAGATCGAGCCAGCGCGCGAAATGCTCCGCGCCCAGCCCCAACGGCAGATGCGCCGCCATCGGCTGGCCATGGTAGCGCCCGGTCATCAGCGCCACGGATGACCAGAAGGCACAGATCCGGGCGATGTGTGCCTCCCAGTCGGAGACGTGGGCGAAGGCCGGGGCCAGCAGCGCGTCCTCCCGCGCCGCCGCGTAGAACGCCCGCAGCAGCCGTTCCAGCGTTGCCTCATCGAGGCTGGTCGCGGCGCGGATCGACCGCGCCAGCGCGGCGCGGTGCTCCGGGGTCTCGGGGATCGGCGCGGAGGGAGCGGTCATGCGAAGCGCGGAAACAGGATGTTGTTTTCGGTGTGGATGTGCGCCACCAGGTCGTCGGCGAACTTGGCGCAGCCGGCATACAGCGCGCGCCATGTGTTGCAGGCATCCGCCGGCGGGGCGAAGCCGTGGGCGAGCGACTCCAGCGCGCGCAGATGCGCCCCGTGGTCGTCGTGCTCGGCCATCATCATCGCGATCGGCCGGTCGATCATCGGGTTGCCACCCAGGCGCATCATCGGGAACAGCACCTGTTCCTCCTTGCACATGTGCGACACCAGATCGTCTTGCATCTGGTCCAGCAGCGCCGCCAGCCCGCGCGGCGTCTGCGGATGGTCCTTATGCACAGCCTCGACCCGGCGGGCCAGCCGGGCCAGCTCCGGCAACTCGCGCCGGTGCACGTCATGATAGCGCGATTGGATCAGGTCGATCAGCTCGTCGGTGTCCAGCGGCGCCGGCGCGGGCGTGGCGGCCTGGACCAGCACGGCAAGCTCGCCTTCCAGTTCATCGAGCGACAGCCCCTTCTCGGCGGCGGCGTCCGCCAGCCGCGCGCGGCCGCCGCAGCAGAAATCCAGCTTGCGGCGGCGAAAGACGGCGGTGGCGCCGGGCAGCGCGGCGGCGATGTCGCCCACGGCGCGGTCGGCGAAACGGGTGTCTGCAACGGCGATTTCGGTCATGGCCGGCTCCTGGCCCGCGCGGCGCGGGCGAAATTGGCATTCACGATGCCACTTACCCTTGCGCTCGAATGTGGTATTGTCAATGCCAATTAAGGGGTCCCGCCATGCGCCTGCTCGCCTCCACCGATTTCGCCCTGCGCGTGCTGATGCGGCTGGCCGCCGAGCCCACCGCCAGGCCTATGAGTGTCGAGGCGCTGGCCCGCGACCTCGGCGGCCTGTCACGCAACCATCTGCACAAGATCGTGCAGGATCTGGCGGCCCTCGGCGCCGTGCGGACGGTGCGCGGCGCCGGTGGCGGGGTGCGGCTGGCGGCGCCGCCGGAGGCGCTCAGCGTCGGCGCGCTGATCCGGCGGCTGGAGGGCGATCAGCCCATCGTGGAATGCTTTCGCGCCGACGCGGGCACCTGCACGCTCAGCCCCGGCTGCCGCCTGCGCGGCTTCCTGCGCGACGCGCGCGAGGATTTCTACCGCCGGCTCGACGGTCAGACCGTCGCCGACTGCTTGCCAGCCCCGCGCGCGCCGGCGGGCGCCATCGCCGGGGCGGGGTGACGGCGGGCGGCATCCGCCCTATCCAGACCGTCGGCAAAGGGGGAACGACATGACCGACAAGCGCGCGCTGATCGCCGGCATCACCGGCATTTCCGGCGGCAATCTCGCCGAACGCCTGCTGGCCGACGGGTGGACCGTGCATGGCCTGGCCCGCCGCCCGGCCCCGGTGCCGGCCGGCGTGCGGCCGGTGGCGGCGGACCTGCTGGACCCGGTGGCGACCAAGGCGGCCGTGGCCGGGCTCGACCCCACGCACATGTTCTTCACCACCTGGGCGCGGCAGGCGACCGAGGCGGAGAACTGCCGGGTGAACGGCGCCATGCTGTCCAACCTGCTGGCGGCACTCGATCCCGCGCCGGGGCTGCGCCATGTCGCTCTCGTCACCGGGCTGAAGCACTATCTCGGGCCGTTCGAGGCCTACGCGAAGGCCAAGCCGGAAACCCCGTTCCGCGAGGACCAGCCGCGCCTGCCGTATCAGAACTTCTATTACACGCAGGAGGACATCCTGTTCGAAGCCGCCGCGCGGCGCGGCTTTTCCTGGTCGGTGCACCGCCCGCACACGCTGATCGGCTGGGCGCTCGGCAACGCCATGAACATGGGGGTGACACTCGCCTGCTACGCCGCGATCTGCCGCGAGACCGGGCGGCCGTTCGTGTTCCCGGGCTCGCCCGAGCAGTACGAGGCCGTCACCGACATCACCGACGCGCGCATCCTCGCCAGCCAGCTCGCCTGGGCCGCGACCACCCCTGCCGCGCGCAACGAGGCGTTCAACATCGTCAACGGCGACGTGTTTCGCTGGCGCCGGCTATGGACGGTGATCGCGGCGGCGCTGGGCGTGGAGCCCGCGCCGTATCCGGGCCAGCCGACGCCGCTGGAGCAGCAGATGGCGGATGCAGCACAGATCTGGCCGCGCATCGTGGCCAGGCACGGGCTGGTCGATCACCCGATCGACTATCTCGCCTCCTGGTGGCACACCGATGCCGACCTCGGCCGCAAGCTGGAGACGTTCACCTCGATGAACAAAAGCCGGCGGCTCGGGTTCATGGACTTCCAGGACACCGAGCAATCCTTCACCGACCTGTTCGCCCGCCTGCGCGCGGCGCGCATCATCCCGTAGCGGCGGCGGGGCGCCGCAGGCCCCGGCCCGGCGGGGCGGCCAGCGCGTGCTCCATGGCGCGCGCCTCGCCGCGCAGCAGACCGAGCAAGCGCGGCTCCTCGCCGGTCAGCAGCGTCTCGCGCGGGCCGGCGAGGGCCAGCGCCGCGACCACCGCGCCACGCCCGCCGCGCACCGGGGCTCCCAGCACAGCGATC
>JAKBCB010000025.1 GCA_021808185.1 Pseudomonadota bacterium | reverse complement strand
CGACGTGACGCAGCTCGACCTGGACGCCGACGTGGTGATCCTCTCGGCCTGCAACTCGGGCGGCGGCGGCGGCGGCACGGCGGGCGAGAGCCTCTCCGGCCTCGCGCGTGCGTTCTTCTATGCCGGAGCGCGCACATTGCTGGTCACGCACTGGTCGGTCAGCGACGCGGTGGCGAAGTATCTGGTGGTGCTGACGCTGCACGGATTGCAGACGGCGCCGGGCCAGGGGGTGGCGGCGGCGCTGCGGCAGGCGCAGGTGCGGCTGCTGGACGAGGCCGGCAAATCGCTGCCGGCGGAGGTGTCGCACCCGTTCTTCTGGGCGCCGTTCGCGGCGATCGGCGAGGCCGGCGGCGGCGGGGCGGCGGCGACGGCGCAAGCCTCTTCGCCCGCGCCATCGGGCCAGCTATAGCTTAGGGCCACGCGGTCACAAGGGCAGGCAGATGGACGTCCCCCAAACCCTCGGGAAATACGACATCCGGGGCACCCTTGGGCAGGGCGCCATGGGGATTGTGTACGACGGCTGGGACCCGCTGATCGCCCGGCGCGTCGCCATCAAGAGCGTGCCGCTGCCGGCGAACCCGGACCCGGAAACCGCCGAGGAGATCGCCCGCTTCCGGCGCGAGGCGCAGGCCGCCGGCCGGCTGTCGCACCCCAACATCGTCGGCGTGTACGACTACGGCGAGACCAGCGATCTGGCCTACATCGTCATGGAGTTCGTCGATGGGCCGACGCTGAAGTCGGTGATGGACAAGAAGGAGCGCTTCCCGCTCGAGAACATCCGCAAGATCATGGACGACGTGCTGTCCGGCTTGCAGTTCAGCCACGAGCGCGGCGTGGTGCACCGCGACATCAAGCCCGGCAACATCATGCTGACCAGCGACGGGCGCGCCAAGATCGCCGATTTCGGCATCGCGCGCATCGAGATGAGCAGCATGACCCAGGCCGGCACCATGCTGGGCACGCCGGCCTATATGTCGCCCGAGCAGTTTCGCGGCGAGGCGGCGGACGCGCGCACCGATGTCTATTCCGCCGGCGTGCTGCTGTACCAGTTGCTGACCGGCGAACGCCCGTTCGAGGGCGGGCTGACCGCGATCATGCACAAGGTGCTGAACACCGAGCCGCCGGCGCCCTCGGCACTCGCCGGCACCGTTCCCGCGGCGGTGGACGCGGTGGTGCTGCAAGCCATCGCCAAGCGCCCGCAGGACCGGTTTGCCTCGGCCAGCGCCTTCGCCGAGGCGCTGCGCGCCGCCATCGCCGGCACCGCGGCCCCGGCGACGGCCGGCGGCGACGATGAAGCCACCATGGTGCGCCCGCGCACGGCGGCGGCGGCAACCGGCACCGCCCGCCCCGCCCCTGCCCCACACCCGGCGCCCGCCCCCGTGGCACCGGCGGCGGGCGGATCGAAGCTGCCGTTGCTGGCCGGTGTCGGCGTGGTGGCGCTGCTGGCGGTCGGCGGCGGCGCCTGGTTCCTGACCCGTCCCGCCCCGCCGCCCCCCGTGCAAAGCCAGCCGGCGCAGAGCCAGCCGGCGCAGACCGCCGAGGCCACGCCGGCCCCGGCCGCGCCACCGGCCGCCGAGACGCCGGCCCCCGCCCCTGCTCCTACCCCCGCCCCTGCCCCCGTCGTCACCGCGCCGCCGCCCGCGACGGCGGAGGCGCAGGCCGCCCCCACGCCCGCCCCGGCCGCGCCAGCCGAACCCACGCCGGCCCCGGCACCGATCCAGAGCACCCCGGCCCAACCCGCGCAGGTCCAGCCTGCTCCGGTTCAGGTGGCGGTCGCGCCGGCGACCACTCCGGCGCCGCCCGCGCCGCAGGCGCAAACCACGCCAGCCGAACCGCCTGCCCCGCCGCCGGTCGTGGCCCAGACTCCGGCTCCTGTCGTTGCTCCCGCCCCAGTCGTTACCCCGGCGCCCGCGCCGCAGCCGGTGGCACCGCCGCAAGTGGCCCCGCCTCCGCCGACGCAGACCGCCTCGATCGTGCCGGCGGCGATGCTGCAACAAATCTCCCAGGCGCTGCACGCCGCGCGCTGCGCGGTGGCGGACGCGGCGGCGCGGGACGGCGGCGGCGTCACGGTCGGCGGCTTCGCCGATGCCGCCACCGCCGCCGCGCTGCAACGCCAGATCGGCGGCATCGCCGGGGCGCAGCCGATGGCGTGGCATGTGCACACGGTCGATCCGGTGTTCTGCCCGGCGCTGGCACTGCTGCGCCCGGTCAGCGCGCTCGCCGGCGCACCCGGCCAGGGGGTCGGCCTGACGCTGGCCGGCAACCGCACCGTGCTGAAGGACGGCGAGCCGATCCTGCCGCGCCTGACCATGCCCGATTTCGGCGGCGAGGTGCGGGTGGACTACTTCGCGCATGACGGCACGCTGGCGCACCTGTTCCCCACCCTGGCGGAACCGGCGAACAAGCTTGCGGCGCAGCCGGCGAAAAAGCTGGCGGCGGGCGAGCATCTGGCGCTCGGCGATCCAGGCCCCGGCAAGCCGCAATGGCAGAGCGGCGAGCCGTACGGCACCGACATGATCCTGGCCGTCGCCTCCTCGGTGCCGCTGAAGCTGGCGCCGGCGCGCAATGCCGAGGAGAAGGCGGACGGCTACCTCGCCGATCTCAACCGCGCCATCGAGCAGGCGCGCGCCGCGGGTGCCCGTGTCAGCGGGACGCTGCTGCTGGTGGACGCGGTGCCGAAGCCGAAGTGACGCCGCGCCCCGCCACGGCGGGCGGGGGCGGGCTTGGGGGCGGCGCCATCGCCGCGCGCAGCCAGGGCAGCGGCAGGTCGCGGCGGAACGCCGCCCGCAGCGCCGCGCGCCGCGCCTCGCTCATGCCGATGTTCGACGGCAGGAAGAAATGCGGGTCGTCGGTGAACATCAGATACGCCTGCATTTCGTTGGCCATCAGATCCTCGTCGGCGGTGTCGTAGTCCTCCGAGCCGAGGAATGTTTTCACGGCAGCCCGCTCCGCCTCGGTCAGCGCGGTGTGCCAGAACCCGCGCACGTAGTCGGCGTAGGCGGGTTCGGCGAAGAACGCGCCGTGCGACAGCTCGTGATGCAGGATCGCCGCCCGCACCGGGGGCGTGATGTCGGGGTCGGCACCTTGGCGCGAGAGGCTGATGAGCGCCCCGCCCGCATCGGGCGCGAACCAGCCGAGGCCGCGCAGCAGCGCGCGCAATTCCTCCTCCGGCGCGCCGAGGGCGATGTGGTCGCGGTCGGCCAGCGCGAAGAAGCGCGCCAGCGCGGAAACCGGATAGTCGTGGCCGTAATAGAACGTCGCCACCGTGTCGCCATGCGCGCGGATGGCGGCGTCGAGTTCGGCGTCGCTCAGCACGCGGTCGCGCGGCAGCCCGGCCTTTTCCGTCAGCGCCGCGACGCGGTTGAGCATGCGGCCCTGCTGGTCGAGCGAGGGGAAATCCAGCACCAGCACCGCCGGGTCCGGCGCGAAGCGGAACAGGGTCAGGTGGTCGGGCCGGTCCGCGAGGATGGCAGCCTCGTCGGCGCTGGGCAGGGCCGCGGCCGGCGGCGCGGGCGGCGCGGGCGGGGGCGCGATCGCGGCCGGAACGACGGGCGGCGGGGCCGGTGTGGCGACGGGTGGCACCACGACGGGCGGCGCCACGGGGGCGACGATGGGCGGCGGCGCCGGGTGCCGCAGCACGAACGCCCCGCCGGCGGCGGCCACGATCACGACCCCAGCCCCGGCCAGCAGCCACCCCCAGCGGCGCGGCGGCGCGGGCGGTGGCGCCCCCGGCGGGCGCAGCACCACCGTCGCGTCGTCGTCATCCGGCCCGGCGGAGGGCCGTGGGGGCCGTGGCGGCGGCATCGGCGCGCGGGGCCTGCTCAACCGCCGAGATTGATGACTTTCACCCGCCGGTTCCGCGCGTTTTCGGTTTGCGGCGGCGTGGGCACCAGCAGCCCTTCCTGGCCCAGCCCGACCGCTTCCAGCCGGGAGGACGCGACGGCGAAGCCCTGTTCCAGATAGGTGGCGACGGCCTCGGCGCGGCGCTGCGACAGCGCCTTGTTGTAGCCGGGCGAGCCGACCGTGTCGGTGTGGCCCTCGATGCGGAACCGGTCCTTGGTCAGCTCGGCGCTGGTCAGCGCCTGGCCGAGCTGGTCGAGCGTCTGGCGCGCCTGTGGCGTGAGGTCGGCCGAACCGGTGGCGAACTCCACCGTCAGGCTCACCGAGGGTGCGGTGGCCGGCGCCGCGGCCCCCGGCTTGACCAGCTTGATGCCGCGCGTCTGGCCGAGCTTGAGCGCCTGGATCAGGTCGCCGGCGGCCGGGGCGGTTTGCGCCCGCGCCGGCAGCGCCACGACCGCGAGGGGCAGGACGATCGCGAGCAGCATGGAGGCGCGCATGGCTGGCCTTTCCGGCGTTATGGCGGCGTTCTTGGAGTCCTGGACGTAACATTATCAGCAAATGCGCCGGGCGCGTAGGCGCCCGGCACGGGGCGGCGGCTCAGCCGCCGAGATTGATCACTTTCACGCGGCGGTTCTGCGCGTTGGCGGTCTGCGGCGGCGTGGGCACCAGCAGCCCCTCCTCGCCCAGCCCGACCGCCTCCAGCCGCGTCGGGGTGACGCCGAAATTCGTTTGCAGATACTCGGCGACGGCGGTGGCGCGGCGCTGCGACAGCGCCTTGTTGGCCTCCGCCGAGCCGACCGTGTCGGTGTGGCCCTCGATACGGAAGCGGAATTTCGCCAGATCCGGGCTGCTCAGCGCGCGGCCGAGCTGGTCGAGCGTCTGGCGCGCCTGCGGCGTGAGGTCGGCCGAGCCGGTGGCGAATTCCACCGTCAGGCTGACGGAGGGGCCGGCCTCGGCGGCGGCGGCCTTCGCCGGCGCCTTCGCGGGGGCGGCGGTGGCCGCGGTCGCCGCCGTGGTGGTGGTGGCGGTGCCGGAGGGATTGGCCATCTTGATGCCGCGCAGGCTGTTGGTGAGATTCCCCCCCGGCTTGAGGGACTGTATGATGGAGTCGGCGGAGGGAGACCCTTGGGCCATCGCCGCCGGCGCGGCGAAGGCAAGGGGTGCAACGATCACACTGAGCATGAGGGCGCGCATGACAGGCCTCCTTCGGATGTTGTGGCCGCGCTCGGTCGGCGCATAGGCTGTGTTGGCAATGACACTAGCAGCTTGCGGCACGCGGGGGCACTGGTTCGCGCGGGATGTGCGCGGCGGTTCGCCCAGATTCCCGCGCGCATGACCCAGCCCCCCGCCCATGGCGGATTGTTCGGCAAACTGCCCGCGCGCGGGGATTTCGTGCGCCTGGGCCTGCCGGGCGGCTTCGTCGCCCCCTGGGATACCTGGTTGCAGACGGTGATCCCTGCCAGCCGCGAACGGCTCGGGCCGGACTGGCTGCCGGCCTGGCTGGAGGCGCCGGTGTGGCGGTTCTCGCTGGCCGCCGGCCTGTGCGGCGCGGATGCCGTGATGGGCGTGCTGCTGCCGAGCGTGGACCGCGTCGGCCGCTATTTTCCGCTCACCCTCGCGGTGTTGCCGGCCCGTGGCGGCGCCGATGCGCCCGATGCCTGGCTCGACGCCGCCGAGGCGGCGGGTCTTGTCGCGCTGGAACAGGATGCCAGCCCCGAACAGGTGGCCGGAATGCTGCCGCCGGCGCCCGCCCCCGGGGCCGCGCCGGCCACGGGCAGCCTGTGGTGGACGACCGGCGGGCCACGCGTGGCCGCCACACGCCGGGCCTGCGCCGACCTGCCGGATGGGGAGACATTCGCCGCCATGCTGAGCGACCTCGCGACCGCGCCGCCGGCCCAGGAAGGGCTGCCCGCATGAGACTCGTCCTGCGCTCCAGCCACGCCACCCACCCCGGCGCGCGCCGGACCTACAACGAGGACCGCTTCGTCGATCGCCCCGACCTCGGCGTCTGGGCGGTGGCGGACGGTGCCGGCGGGCATCAGGCGGGGGATGTCGCCTCCGGCATGATCGCCGCGGCGCTGGAGGCGATCCCGCCCGGTCTCGGCGCGCAGGCGGTGCTGGCCGAGATCCGGGCGCGCATCGACGATGTGCACGCCAAGCTGCTGGCGGAATCGCGCAGGCGCGGGCCGGACGTGATGATCGCCTCGACCGCCGTGGTGCTGTGCGCGCGCGGCCCGCGCTTCGCCTGTCTGTGGGCCGGGGATTCCCGCGCCTACCGGCTCTCCGGCGGCGTGCTGGAGCAGATCAGCCACGACCACAGCCTGGTGCAGGAACTGGTGGACGCGGGACAGATCCCGGCGGAGGCGGCGGAAAGCCACCCGAACGCCAACATCATCACCCGCGCGGTCGGCGCCACCGACAGCGAAACGCTGGTGCTGGACAAGGCCACCGACGAATTGCGCCCGGGCGAGCGGTTCCTGCTGTGCAGCGACGGGCTGAGCAAGTCGCTGCCGGACGCCGATATCGCCGCGCTGCTCGGCGGCGCGGACGCGGCCAACCGGCTGATCGCGGCCGCCCTGGACCGTCAGGCGCGCGACAACGTCACCGTGGTGGTGATCGACGTGGACGCCGCCTGAGGCAAGGCAGGCCCTGACGAGCGGGGATCAAAGGGGCTTGTGCCCCTTTGCGGCTCCAGGGCGGAGCCCTGGCCTTGCCTGCCTGCCCCACCCCGGCACCGGCCCGTCCGGGTATGGCCCCAGAAACAGGTCGCCAAGGGCACGGCGGCGCAGATAGGTGATCTGGCGGCGGGCCAGATGGTGCGGCCGGTCGTGGATCATGTGGCAGCGCTGGCAGAGGCTCTTGAGGTTACGCAGCCGGTTGTTGCCCGGGTCGTGGTCCAGATGCGCCGCCGCCAGCACCACGCGGGTGCGGCGCATCCGCGTCGCCTCCTCGATATCCGGCCAGCGCGCCGGCTGGCCGCGGCCGTTGCGCCAAGTCTGGCCGGCGGGATCGAACCAGCGGCCGTCCGGCAGGCAGCGCACGATCTGCCCGTGCGGCCGGCCGCAGCCCTCGCACAGGCCGCCGGCGCGCTCGAACCGCACGCGGCGGCTGATCTCGGGCCAGTCGATCGGATAGAACCAGCGCAGTTCACGCTTGATCGGCATGCCGCGTCCCATCGTGCCCGGCGAGCAGGCGATAGACGCTGGCCCGCCCGATGCCGAGGCGCCGGGCGATGGCGCTGGCGCCGAGTTTCTCCTCATGCCGCAGGCGCGCCACCTCCGCCGCGTCGATCGAGGGCTTGCGGCCCTTGTAGGCGCCGCGCGCGCGGGCGGCGCGGATGCCTTCCATCTGGCGTTCGCGGCGCAGATTGGTCTCGAACTCGGCGAACACGCCGAGCATGTCGAGAAACGCCTTGCCGGCGGCGGTGCCGGTGTCGATCGGCTGCTCGGTGGCCTTCAGCGCGACCCCCCTGCCCTTCAGTTCGTGCACGATGTCCTGCAAATCCTTCAGCGAGCGCGCCAGCCGGTCGATGCGCGTGACCACCAGCGTGTCGCCGGGGCGGATGAAATCGAGCAGCACCCGCAACTCCTCGCGCCCGGCGCGCGCGGTGCCGCTCGCGGTCTCGGCGCGGATCACGGCGCAGCCGGCGGCGGCCAGCGCCCGCCGCTGGAGCGTCAGATCCTGGTCGAGCGTGGAGACGCGGGCGTAGCCATAGAGCGGCATGTCGGGTGCGGCTGTCTCGTTGACGTCTTAGACCAGGGTAGCGTGCCGTCTCGTATGCCGCAATATGATCCATCCGAGACGGCCCGATCTGTCTCGCCCGCCCGGCCCATTCGGGTAAACCCTTCCAGGACAGTTTGCGTTGTTGTTCCGACAAGGGAATTAGACATGTCTAACTGTCCGCTTCCGAGACGATGCGCGGATCTCGACATGCCAACGCCTGGGCCGCTACGTGCGGACAAGACAAGCGCGTTCCAAGTCGGAGGCAGTCGCCACCCGTGACCCAGGCCAAGACACACGCCGGCAAGATCATCCTCATCACCTCGCCGAAGGGCGGTTCCGGCAAGTCGGTGCTGTCGCGGCATCTGCTGGTCAGCGCCGCCCAGGCCGGCATCGCGGCGCTGGGGCTGGATTTCGACCGCCAGCAGACCTTGCACAAATGGGCGCAGCGCCGGGCGCGCACGCGCGAGGCATTTTCGGACTTTGCCAACACCCCGGTGGAACCGGCGAGCCTGCTCGACTGGCGCGCGGCGCTGCGCCGCGCGGAAGGCGTGCCGCTGACCGTGCTGGACACGCCGCCCTCGGTCGAGGACCACCTGCCGGCGATCCACGCGCTCGCCGAGGCCGCCGATCTGGTGCTGGTGCCGGCGGTCTGCACCCAGGACGACGTGGAATCGGTCGCCCCCTGGGTGCGGGCGCTGACCGCGCGCGGGCTGAAGCCGACCGTCGTGCTCAACCGCGCCAACCGCCGCACCTCCTCGTTCGGGCGCATGCGCGGCCTGCTGATCAAGGCGGGCGCGGTCTGCCCCACCGAGATCCCGCAGTTGGAGGATATCCATGTGCCGTCGATGAAGGGGCTGACCTTGCTGGACTATTCGAAAAGCCGCGGCATCGCGCCGTTCGAGGAATTATGGGCGTTCGTGCGCCGCGAGGTGGCGCTGTGAGCGGCAAGAAATCCCGCGCGGCATTGCGCGACTTCCTGCTCGAAGCCGAGCCCGAGGATGCGGCCGGACCGGCCGATGCCCGGGCCGAGGCGCTGGTGGCGCTGGGGCGGGAGGATGGCGAGGTGCTGGCCACCATCGGCCAGATGTTCGCCGGCACCGCGCTGCCGGGCGATGCCGCGCGCGTCTCCCGCCTGCTGCGGGTGCGCGCGGAAATCCACAAGGAATGGCGCGACGCCCGTGACAGTTTTCTGGCGATCGGCCGCGCGCTGCTGAGCCTGGACGAGATTCTGACACGCCCGGAAATGCAGCGGCTGCGCCAGGGCAGCGAGCGGCTGCTGCCGTTCTCCGACGCAACCGCGACGCAGTTGCGCCAGATCGCGCGCGCGGTGGAATCCGGGCGGCTGCCGTACGACCAGTGCCCCGGCAGCTACGGCACCGCCTACCAGATCACCCTGCTCAACGAGCGCCAGTTGCGCGTGGCGCGTGCGCGCGGGCTGCTG
Organism: Pseudomonadota bacterium; assembly: GCA_021808185.1. Taxonomy (GTDB): domain Bacteria; phylum Pseudomonadota; class Alphaproteobacteria; order Acetobacterales; family Acetobacteraceae; genus CAJCJG01. Next base: position 7,722 of record JAKBCB010000025.1, on the reverse strand, counting down.
CGCCCGGATGTCACGCGGCGGGAGATTTTCCAGCTCCGCCGCGAACTGGCGCAGGCGGATGAGGCGGCGCCGCCGCCGAACCGCATCGACCGCGCGGCGCTGCGCGAGGAACGCAACCGGCTGGCGGGGCGGCGGGAGCGGCTCGCGGCCGAGCTGGCGGCGGTGGATCTGCGCCTGCGCCAGATCGCGGACCTGCTCGACGAGGCGCCCGACGACGCGGCGGAAGCATGAGTTCGGACTCTACTGACGCCGGGATGGCGCGGAAGGGGTTATCCACAGCGGAAAATCCATCCCCAGGACTCTGCTGACGCCTTGTTCGGACTTAGCTGACGCAAACGGGGTTATCCCCCGGACTCTGCTGACGAAGCGAATAATAGACTCTAATAGCCTTCAAATAGCCTGCGTCAGTAGAGTCCGACTTGCACCATGGCCCGGCTTGCCGCCAAATCGGCTGATGGGAGACGTGCATCAATTGCTGCTGCGGTTCGGCCTCGATGGCGCGCGCGCGCAAGCCACGACGCGCGGCGAGCGGCAGGCGATCGACGCGGCCGCCCTGGTGCTGGCCGAGGAGGAAGCCCGCCTCGGCATCACCCATGCCGGGTTCGCCATGACCTCGCTGCCGCACAAGCGCATCGACCAGGCGGTCTGGCGGCGCGAGGGCACACGCACCACGCTGCTGGTGGAAGCCGGGCACGACCGCGACGGGCAGTTGATCGGCGTGCCCTACGGCTCGCTCGCGCGGCTGATCCTGCTGTATCTGCAAACCGAGGCGGTGCGCACCAACTCGCCGGAAATCGAGCTGGGCCGGTCGATGAATTCCTGGATGAGCCGCATGGGCCTGCGCGCCGGCGGCAAGACCTATCAGCTGGTCAGCGAGCAGGCGCGGCGCATTTCCGCCTGCCGGCTGACCTTCTTCACCGAGCACGGCAATGGCGCCGAAAGCCGGCACAACGGCGCCTTCGTGCAGGACGCGATCACCCTGCGCGGGGTCGCGGACGCGGACCAGCCGAGCCTGTGGCAGGACCGCGTGCGCCTGGATGACGGGTTCTGGCGCTCGCTGCGGGCACACCCGGTGCCGGTGCGCGAGGAGGCGATCCGCGCCATCGGCACGCGCAGCCTGGCCATCGACGTCTATATCTGGCTGGCCTACCGGCTGCACGCGCTGGCCAAGGCCACCCCGGTCAGCTGGGCCGCCGTGCATGCGCAGTTCGGTGCCGGCTTCCGCCATGTTCGCCAGATCAAGCCGACCTTTACCGAGGCGCTGTCGCTGGCGCTGGCAGTGTATCCGGAGGCGCGGGTGGAGATGGATCGGACTGGACTGACGCTGCATCCCTCGCCGCCGGCGGTGCCGAAGCCATTGGCGCGGCGGCTCGCCGGCCCCTGAAACTTCGGACTCTGCTGACGCTGGCCGAACGCGAACTCCGTGAGCGGCGAGGGTCTGTGATTTTCTGGACTTTTCCAATCGGCTGGCAGAATGTCCGACGCCGATAAACGCCCAAGGAACGATCGACCGAACCGTGCTGATGCATGATCAGACCGCTCTGCCGTCGAACACTCCCCGGCCATCGCCGGGCATGCCGCGCATCGGCCGTCCAATGGGGCAGCCATGGCAGCGATAAGCGCCGACATGCTGCTGGCACCAGTGAGCGAGGACGATCCATGTGGCCCGGACCTTGAGTTCGACGCCGATTTCGGCGCGCTGAACCGCGCGGCCGAAGGCAAGCCCGAACGCCAATCCGGCAGCGCCATCATCCCGGCCGAGGACCCGGATTGGCGCGAAGTCGAGGGGCTGGCCGAGACGTTGCTGTCGCGCACACGGGATTTGCGGGTGCTGGGGCATCTGGCGCATGCCCGGCTGCACCGCGCGGGCCTGCCCGGTTTCGCCGCGGTGCTGACGGCCACGCGCGAATTGCTGGCCGCGCGCTGGGACGGCGTGCATCCGCGGCTCGATCCGGAGGACGACAACGACCCGATCGGGCGCAAGAACGCGCTCGCGGCGATGTCGCATCCGCGCATCGTGGTGCGCTTCCTGCGCAATATGCCGCTGACCAGCGGGCGCTCCGCGCGGCTCACCTGGCGCGATGTGGCGGTGGCCAGCGGCCGCGTCGCCGCCGACAGGGACGAAGCCAAGCTTGGCGCCGACGCGGTGCGCGGTGCCTTCGCGGAAAGCGACCGCGCCGGGGTTGCGACGTTACGGGCGGCGGTGGCGGAGGCGCGGGCGGGCCTCGTCGGCATCAACGCCGTGTTCGACGATCTGGGCGGCTCCGGCAGCGGCCCGGATTTCGACGACCTCGGCAAGCTGCTTTACGAAATCGGCGAGTTCATCGACCAGTACGGCCCCGCGCCGGACGCGGGGCCAATGCCGACGCCCGAGGAGGCGCCGGCGGAGGGAGCAACGGTGTCGGATACTCCCGCGGCGGCGGCACGCCCGGCCATGGGCGGCAATGTCGCGGCCATCACCGAGATCACCACCCGCGCCGACGCGGTGCGGCTGCTCGGGCTGATCTGCCAGTATTTCCGCCGCCACGAACCATCGAGCCCGCTGCCGCTGCTGCTGGATCGCGCGTTGCGGCTGGCGGACAAGACCTTTCTCGATATCCTGCGCGATCTGGCGCCCGACGGCCTGATGCAAGCCCAGAACGTCACCGGCGTCCGCGATGAGTAGGCGCACCCGGCCCCATCCGATCCCACGCAACCGCTAAAGCAGAACGAGGCATCCCGTGGCGAAAGCGAGCAGTCAAAAATTCATCGCGCGGAACCGAGCGCCGCGCGTGCAGATCGAATACGATGTCGAGACGTACGGCGCGGAGAAGAAGGTGCAGCTGCCCTTCGTGGTCGGCGTGATGGCCGATCTGTCGGGCAAGCCCGCCGAGCCGCTGGCGCCGGTGGCGGACCGCAAGATGCTGGAGATCGACGTCGATAACTTCGACGACCGGATGAAGGCGATGAAGCCGCGCGTGGCGTTCATGGTGCCGAACACGCTGACCGGCGAGGGCAATGTCGCGGTGGACATCACCTTCGAGAGCATGGACGACTTCACCCCCGCGGCCATCGCCAAGAAGGTCGAGCCGCTGCGCAAACTGCTTGAGGCACGCACGCAGCTTTCGAACCTGCTGACGTACATGGACGGCAAGAGCGGCGCCGAGGAACTGATCGCCAAGGTGCTGGCCGACCCGGCGCTGCTGCAAACGCTCGCCGCGGCCCCGGCGAAGACGACGGGTGAGGGGGAATAAGCGATGTCCGGGACGCAAGCCACGCCGCAGGGCCAGACCGGCGCTGTCACGACGCAGGAAGGCGGCGATTTCGCCGCTCTGCTGAACCGCGAATTCAAGCCCAAGACCGACCGCGCGCGTGAGGCGGTCGAGGCGGCGGTGCAGACGCTGGCGCAACAGGCGCTCAGCAACACCCAGCTGGTCTCTGGCGACGCGCTGCGCAGCATCGAGAGCATCATCGCGGCGCTGGACGCCAAGCTGACCGAGCAGATCAACGAGATCATGCACACCGAGGATTTCCAGAAGCTGGAATCCGCGTGGCGCGGGCTGCACTATCTCGTCAACAACACCGAAACCGACGAGATGCTCAAGATTCGCGTCTTGAACATCTCGAAGAACGACCTCGGCAAGACGCTGAAGAAGTTCCGCGGTACCGCCTGGGATCAGAGCCCGATCTTCAAGAAGGTGTACGAGGAAGAATACGGCCAGTTCGGCGGCGCGCCGTATGGCGTGATGATCGGCGACTACCAGTTCGACCACAGCCCGCAGGATGTGCAGCTGCTCAGCGACATGGCGCAGGTGGCCTCGGCCGCGCACGCGCCGTTCATCACCGCGGCGGCCCCCACCGTGCTCGGCATGGACAGCTGGTCGGAACTGGCCAACCCGCGCGATCTGACCAAGATCTTCGGCACGCCGGAATACGCCGCCTGGCGCAGCCTGCGCGAGAGCGAGGATTCACGCTATATCGGCCTGTGCATGCCGCGCTTCCTGGCGCGCCTGCCGTATGGCTCCAAGACCGAGCCGGTCGAGGAATTCGCCTTCGAGGAAGACGTGGGCGGCGCCGACAGCGAACGCTTCTGCTGGGCCAATGCCGCCTATGCGATGGCCACCAACATCACCGGCGCGTTCAAGCACTATGGCTGGTGCACCCGCATCCGCGGCATCGAAAGCGGCGGCGCGGTGGAAGGGCTGCCGAGCTATACCTTCCCCACCGATGACGGCGGCGTGGACATGAAGTGCCCGACCGAGATCGCGATCAGCGACCGGCGCGAGGCGGAACTGGCGAAGAACGGCTTCATGCCGCTGATCCACAAGAAGAACTCGGATTTTGCCGCGTTCATCGGTGCGCAGTCGCTGCAGAAGCCGCAGGAGTACGACGACCCGGCGGCGACCGCCAACGCCAACCTCGCGGCGCGGCTGCCGTACCTGTTCGCCAGCTGCCGCTTCGCGCACTACCTGAAATGCATGGTGCGCGACAAGATCGGCTCCACCAAGACCAAGGCCCAGCTGGAAAGCTGGTTGCAGAACTGGCTGATGCAGTTCGTCGATGGCTCGCCGGACATGTCGAGCGAGGAGTACAAGGCCACGCATCCGCTGGCCGAGGCCTCCGTGCTGCTCGAAGCCAACGAGGAAAACCCTGGCTACTACAGCGCCAAATTCTACCTCAGGCCGCACTATCAGCTTGAGGGGCTAACCGCCTCGCTACGCCTGGTGTCTCGCGTTCCGACCTAAGCACGCGCGTAACATCGCCTACTTCCCCCACCGAGCAGATACGGAGCAGCACAGATGGCTTTCGATACCTACATGATGTTCTGGACCGCCGACGGCACCCCGCTGCCCGGCGAATCGCAAGTGCAGATCGACAACGCCAGCGAGTCGGTGATCGGCAAGGATCTGAAGTCCGGCATCGTCTTCGAGATCGACGACTTCAGCTTCGACATCGAGCAGGTGCTGAACATCGGCAGCCAGAGCTCGGGCGCCGGCGCCGGCAAGGTCACGTTCAACCCGTTCCAGGTGACCCGCAAGACCGACCGCATCTCGCCGAAGCTGTACCAGATGTGCTGCGCGGGCCAGCACTTCAAAATCGTCAGCCTGTTCCTGCGCCGCGCCGGTGGCGCGACGGGCGGGCAGGTGATGTCGAGCGGCACCACGTTCCTGCGCTTCGATTTCGCGCTGGTCGCGGTCAAGACGATCTCCTGGAGCGGCTCGGACGGCGACGAGGCGTGCAAGGAGGAAGTGGCGTTCGAATACGGCGCCTTGCAGGTGCGCTACGTGCAGCAGGACGAGAAGGGCGGCCAGATGGCCACGCAGACCGGCTCGTGGAACCGCGTCTATAACAACAGCAGCTTCGACATCAACGCCGGCATCAAGGCAACCTGAGGCCGGTCGGCATGGGCGGGGACAGCGCATGGACGCACGCGAGACGCTGCGGACGGGCGATCCCCGCACGGCGCTGGAGCAATTGAAGCAGGAGGTGCGCCGCGCCCCGCGCGACGGGCGGCTGCGCACCTTCCTGTTCCAGTTGTTCTGCGTGTTCGGCGAATGGGACCGCGCACTGACGCAACTGACCGTCGCCGCCGAACTCGACCCGGCGGCGGTGCCGATGGCGCAGGCCTATCGCACCGCCATCCGCTGCGAGATCCTGCGCTCGCGGGTGTTCGCGGGCACCCGCACGCCGACCATTTTCGGCAAGCCGGAACCGTGGATTCCCTTGCTCGTGGAAGCCAACCGGCTGCTTGCCGAAGGCCATGCGGAGCAGGCGGCCGGCCTGCGCGACGAGGCGTTCGAGCAGGCGCCCGCCGTGACGGGCGAACTGGATGGCGATGCCTTCGAGTGGATTGCCGATGCCGACCCACGTCTGGGGCCGATGCTGGAGGTGATCGTCGATGGCAAGTACTGGTGGGTGCCGCTGCATCGCCTGCGCAGCGTGAATATCGAGCCACCGGCCGATCTGCGCGACCAGATCTGGATGCCGGCGCGCTTCGTCTGGAGCAATGGCGGCGAGGGTGTGGGCTTCATCCCGACCCGCTATCCAGGCCTTGTCGGCACCGACGACGCGGACCTGCTGCTGTCGCGCCGCACCGAATGGGCGGAGACGGGCGGGTGGTATCTTGGACGCGGGCAGCGGATGCTGGCGACCGAGGCCGGGGAAAAAGCGTTGATGGATGTGCGGCGCATCGAGATGGCGCCGGAGGCGGCATGACAAGCCAAGGCAATCCGTTCTTGAGGAATGGGGCCCTGGGGCCTCAGGCCCCAGCGGGGTCCAGGGGCGGCGCCCCTGGCCTTGCCTTCGCCTAGGCAATGTCCGAACTCCTCGGCCGCGAGCGCCTGCAACCGTCGCTGCTCGACCGCCTCACCGACCATGCGCCGGAGGCGCGCAAGGAAAGCTTCGATCAGCAATCGCTGACTATGCAGCAACTGCGGCAGGCGGTGCTGCGCGATCTGGCGTGGCTGCTCAACACCACCAACCTTTCGGCGCTGGAGGATGTCTCGGCCACACCGCTGGCGGCGCGTTCGACGCTGAATTTCGGCATCCCCGGCTTTGCCGGCCTCGCCGGCACCGCGGACCGCCTTGCCGGGCTGGAACGCGGCATCGCCGAGGCGATCCGCACCTTCGAGCCGCGCATCCGCCCGGACACGCTGCGCGTGCGGCTGCGCGAGCGCACCGAGGAGGACAGCGCGGCCACCCTCGTCTTCGAGATCGAAGGCGAATTATGGGCGCAGCCGGTGCCGCAGCAATTGTTCCTGGAGACCGCGCTGGAACTGGAAACCGGGCTGGCCGTGGTCAGCGAAGCGCGGATGCGCGGCTGATGGACCCGCGACTGCTCGGACTGTACGAGACCGAACTCGCGTTCCTGCGCGACATGGGCGGCGAGTTCGCCACCGAGTTCCCCAAGATCGCTGGCCGCCTCGGCCTCGGTGGCCTGGAGGTGGCCGACCCGTATGTGGAGCGGCTGCTGGAGGGGTTCGCGTTCCTCGCCGCGCGCATCCAGCTCAAGCTGGAAGCCGAGTTCCCGACCTTCACGCAATCGCTGTTGCAGATGGTGTATCCGCACTATCTGGGGCCGACGCCGTCGATGGCGGTGGTGCGCTTCGAGCCGGAGGACGCGCTGCGCGGGATGCCGGCGGGGGCGCTGCTGCCGCGCGGCGCCGAGCTGCGCAGCGTGCTCGGCACCGAGGACCAGACCAACTGCCAGTTCCTGACCGCGCACGACGTGCAGATGCTGCCGATCGAACTGGCCGGCGCCGAATATATCGGCTCCTCCGCCGCGGTTGCTGCGCTCGATCTGCCGGAACAGCCGGGGGTGAAGGCGGCCATCCGGCTGCGGCTGCGCACCACCGGGGACATGCCGATCGCCAAGCTCGCGCTGGAGCGGCTGCCGCTGTTCCTGGCCGGGCCGGAAGGTGCGCGGATGCGCCTGTACGAGCAGCTGGTCGCCAATGTCGCGGCCATCTATGTGCGCCCGACCACGCGGCCGCTGCCCTGGCAGGACCGGTTGCCGAGCAGCGCCATCCGCGCGCTCGGCTTCTCGCCGGAGGAGGCGCTGCTGCCGCGCGTGGCGCAATCCTTCGACGGCTACCGGCTGTTGCAGGAATACTACGCCATGCCGGCGCGCTTCCTGTTCGTGGAGATCGCCGATCTCGACCGCTCGGTGGCGCGCTGCGACGCGCGCGAGATGGAAATCGTGCTGCTGCTGACGCGCGCTGAGCCGAGCCTCGCGGGCAGTTT
>JAKBCB010000490.1 GCA_021808185.1 Pseudomonadota bacterium | reverse complement strand
CTGCTCACCATCGTCGAGGAAACGGTTCGCGAGGCGGGCCAGGACATCAAGCCGCCGACGCGCAAGGCCGCCGCCATCGCGGTGATCGAAAACCCCTATGCCGGCCGCCACGCGGAAAATCTCGACGAGCTGATCGCGGTGGGCGAAATGCTCGGCGGGCTGCTGGGCGAGCGCGCGGTGCGCGCGCTGGGGATCGAACCGGCGCAGGCGCAAAGCTACGGCAAGGCCGCCATCGTGGGCGAGGATGGCGAACTGGAACACGCCGCCGCCATCCTGCACCCCAAGCTCGGCGCGCCGCTGCGCGTGGCGGTGGAGAAGGGCGCGGCGCTGGTGCCCTCGGCCAAGAAGCGCGGCGGCATGGGTGCTGCCATCGACGTGCCGCTCGGCCACAAGGATGCCGCCTTCGTGCGCAGCCATTTCGACGCCATGGAGGTGCGCGTGCCGGACGCGCCGCGCCGGGACGAGATCGTGGTCGCCGTCGTCGTCACCGATTCGGGCCGGCCGCTGCCGCGCATCGGCGGGCTTCAGGCCAGCGAAATCGTCGGCAAGGACGGGCTGCGATGAGCCGCCTGACCGCCATCGTGCGCGGCCGGCCGCGGCTGTTCGGCGCGGCCGTGTTCGGCCTGCTGGTGCTGCTGCTGCTGCCGCGCGAGCACGCGCTGGTCACACGCCTGCTGCTGGGCTGGGACGCCGGCTGCCTGCTGCTGCTGGCGCTGTCGGCGCATTTGTTCAGCACCCGGCCGACGCACGGCATGGCCATCGACGCCGAGCGGCAGGAAGAAGGCGAGTGGACCATCTTCTGGGTCACGGTCGGCGCCCTGGTGGCCAGCGTCGCCGCCATCCTCGGCGAGTTTTCCATGCTGAAGGATCTGACCCCGGCCAATCGCGGCCTGCATCTGGCGCTGATTTCCGCCACCCTGTTCCTGTCATGGCTGGTCACGCACACGGTTTTTACCTATCGTTATGCGCATGAGTACTATGAATGCGACGACGCGACGGGCAAAATAATCGGCGGCCTTGAATTCCCGGAGGACAGCGACCCGGATTACTGGGATTTTTTCTATTTTTCCATCGTGCTCGGCATGACCTTCCAGGTCTCCGACGTGCAGATCACCCGCCGCTCGCTGCGCCGCCTTGCCGCGGCACACGGGCTGCTCGGGTTCCTGTTCAACACGGTGATTTTGGCGCTGACGGTCAATATCGGCGCGAGCCTGCTGTGAACACGCCCCTGCCCCACATGCTGACGGAGAGATACGCATGAAGATCGCCCGCCGCACCCTGCTCGCCTCGGCCGCCGCCACGCTCGCCGCCCCCGCCATCGTGCGCGCCGCCGGCGCGGACAAGATCAGGATCGGGGAAATCAACTCCTACACCGCCGTCCCCGCCTTCACCCTGCCGTATCGCAACGGCTGGATGCTCGCCGTCGAGCAGATCAACGCCGCCGGCGGCGTGCTCGGCCGGCAGGTCGAGGTGATCTCCCGCGACGACGCCGGCCGGCCGCCGGATGCGACGCGGCTGGCGGGGGAATTGCTGGACGACCAGAAGGTCGATCTGCTCGCGGGCGGGTTCCTGTCCAACATCGGCCTCGCGCTGTCGGATTTCGCCAAGCAGCGCGGCAAGATCTTTGTCGCCGGCGAGCCGCTGACCGACGCGCTGGTCTGGGCCAAGGGCAACCGCACCTGCTTCCGCCTGCGCCCCTCCACCTACATGCAGGCGGCGATGCTGGTGCCGGACGCGGCGAAGCTGCCGGCCAAGCGCTGGGCGACGGTCGCGCCGAATTACGAGTACGGCCAGTCGGCGGTGAAATGGTTCAAGCAGCTGCTCGCCGCCGCCCGCCCGGACGTGGAATTCGTCGCCGAGCAGTGGCCGGCGCTGGGCAAGATCGACGCGGGCGCCACCGTGGCGGCGCTGGCCGAGGCCAAGCCGGACGCGATCTTCAACGTCACCTTCGGCGCGGACCTGACCAACTTCGTCCGCCAGGGCAACACGCGCGGGCTGTTCGAGGGGCGGTCCGTCGTCTCCGTGCTGACCGGCGAGCCGGAATATCTCGACCCGCTGGCCGAGGAAACGCCGGAGGGCTGGATCGTCACCGGCTATCCCGTCGATAGCGTGACGGACGCGGCGAACACGGCGTTCATCGCCGCCTACAAGGCCAAGTTCAACGAGACGCCGAGGATGGGCTCGGTGGTCGGCTATGCGCTGATCCACGGCATCGCCGCCGGCATCGCCCAGGCCGGCGGGACGGGCACCGACGCGCTGGCCGACAAGGGCTTCCCCGGCGCGGGGTTCGCCACCCCGTTCGGCAAGGCCCTGTGGCGCGGCATCGACCATCAGTCCACGCTCGGCACCTATGTCGGCAAGACCGCGCTGAAGGGCGGGCGCGGCACGATGGTCGATTGGCGCTACGTCGATGGCGCAAGCGCCCTGCCGCCGGACGCCGTGGTGGCCAAGCTGCGGGCGGGGTGATGGCCTTGCGCGTGCAGCAAGCCCCCTCCCCTGGCGGGAGGGGGTTACGGCCATGACCGCCCTGCCCGGCGCGCTCGGCCTTGTGGACGGCGTGGTGATCGCGCCCGAGTGGGGGGCGGTGGATGGCTGGCTGGTGCATCCCGACCACCCGATCGACCATGCGCGCGTGATGCTGAACGGCGCGCTGCTCGGCGAATGCGCGCTCGATCCGCGGCCCGATGTGGCGGGGTTCTTCCCCACCGTGCCGCACGCCGAACGCTGCCGCTATCTGGCGCAGGGGCCGGTGCATGAGTTGCAGGGCAAGCCGCTGTTCATCGAGGTGATCGGCCTGCACAACGGGCGCGAGGCGATCCGCACCGAGGATTACTGGCCGGGCGAGGACATGCTCGCCATTCCCTCGCCGGACGCGGCACTCATGCGGCGCGTCTCTGGGCGCGGCGACGAGGCGAGTTTCCGCCAGACCGGCTATGGCATCGCGGCCCAGATGCTGGCCGCCGTCCGCCAGTATCTGCCGCCCACGCCGCGCGCGCGCCTGCTGGACTGGGGCTGCGGCTCCGGCCGCGCCACGCGCTACATGAAGGCGCTGTGGCCGGAACTGCACCTGACCGGCTGCGACATCGACGCCGAGGCGGTGGCATGGTGCCGCCAGCACGTCGCCGGCGAGCGGTTCGACGCGACCGGCCCCTACCCGCCGCTGCCCTACCCGG
>JAKBCB010000489.1 GCA_021808185.1 Pseudomonadota bacterium | reverse complement strand
GTCGGCGGCAGCGGAGGCGAGGGCGGCGGCCACGGCGAGGTCGGCGGCCGGTTCGCCGATGCGCAGGCCGCCGGCGACGTTGAGATAGACATCGTTGGCCGACAGCCGCAGCCCGCAGCGCGCGTCCAGCACCGCGAGCAGCATCGACAGCCGCCCGCTGTCCCAGCCGATCACCGAGCGGCGCGGCGAGCCGCTCGGGTTGGCCGACAGCAGGGCCTGCACCTCGACCAGCACCGGGCGCGAGCCTTCCAGCCCTGCGAACACGGCACTGCCGGAGACGTTGCCGCGTCGTTCGGCCAGGAACAGCGCGGACGGGTTGAGCACCTCGGCCAGCCCACGGTCGGTCATCTCGAACACGCCGATCTCGTCGGTGGCGCCGAAGCGGTTCTTCACCGCGCGCAGGATGCGGAACTGGTGGCCGCGATCGCCTTCGAAATAGAGCACCGCATCGACCATGTGCTCCAGCACGCGCGGCCCGGCGATGGCGCCTTCCTTGGTGACGTGGCCGACCAGTACGACGGAGAAGTTGCGCGACTTGGCCAGCCGGATCAACTCGAACGCGCAGGCCCGCACCTGGGAGACGGTGCCCGGCGCCGAATCGATGCTGTCGAGCCACATGGTCTGGATCGAATCGATGACCACCAGCGTGGCATCGGCTTCCGTCTCCAGGCTGGCGGCAATGTCGCGCAGATTGATCGCGGCGGCGAGGCCGAGGGCCGCGTCCGTGACGCCCAGGCGGCGGGCGCGCAGCCGCACCTGCTCGATGGCTTCCTCGCCGGAGATGTACAGCACGCGCCGCCCGCCGCGCGCGAGGCTGGCGGCGGCCTGCAACAGCAGCGTGGATTTGCCGATCCCGGGATCGCCGCCCAGCAGAACGGCCGAGCCGGCGACGAGGCCACCGCCCAGCACGCGGTCGAATTCGGCGATGCCGGTCGGCGCGCGGGGCGGCGGCGGCGCCTCGCCGGCCAGCGGCACGAAGGCGATTTTCTTCCCCCCCGCGGGCTTCGCCGCGCCGGCGGCGCCCTTGGCGAGGCCGGGGCCGGCTTCGACCGCTTCCTCGACGATGCTGTTCCACTCGCCGCAGGTCTCGCAGCGCCCCGCCCAGCGTGGGGCCACGGCGCCGCAGGACTGGCAGACGAAGCGGGTGGTGGGTTTGGGCAGCGTGGGCGTTCCTTCGGCCGGCGCGTCGGGCTACTTGCGCAGTTCCATCTGGATCGGCCCTTCCCGGCGGCCGTGGGTGAACTGGTCCACCACCTCGTTGCCGGTGTCCATCAACGCGCTGGCCGGGCCGGACCAGACGATCCTGCCCTTGTGCAGCATCGCGGCGCGGTCGCCGATGCGCCGGGCGCTGGCCATGTCGTGGGTGATGGCGACGGCGGTGCTGCCCAGGCGCTTGACGCAATCCACGATCAGCCCGTCGATCACCGCGCCCATGATCGGGTCGAGCCCGGTGGTCGGCTCGTCGAAGAACAGGATGTCAGGCTGTGCTGCGATGGCGCGGGCGAGGCCGACGCGTTTCTGCATTCCGCCCGACAGCTCCGATGGCGAGAGATCCCCCACGCTCGGCGCAAGCCCGACCTGTCCCAGCACCTCGGCCGCCTTCGCCCGTGCCTGCGCGCGCGTGACGCGCCCCTGTGCCAGCAGCGCGAAGGCCACATTTTCCCAGACCGGGATCGAATCGAACAGTGCGCCGTTCTGGAACAGCATGCCGATCTTGGCCCGCAGCGCAGCCCGCGCATCGTCGGACATCCGCAACAGATCCTGGCCGTCGATCTCGATGCTGCCTTCGTCGGGTTCGATCAGCCCGAGAATGCACTTCAGCAGCACCGACTTGCCGGACCCGGACCCGCCGATCACCACCATCGAGGTGCCTGGCATGACGTCCAGATCCACACCGTCCAGCACCAGCTTCGCGCCGAACGCCTTGCGCAGCCCGCGCACGCGGATTTTCGGCACTGTGGCGTTGGCGGCTCCGCTCATCGCACGAAGAACAGTTCGGAGAGCAGGTAGTCGAACGCGAGGATCAGGACGGAGGCGCTGACCACCGCCATCGTCGTGGCCGACCCAACGCCCTGCGCGCCGCCCCGGCTGTTGTAGCCGTGGTAGCAGCCCATCAGCGAGATCAGGAACCCGAACACCGCAGCCTTGGTCAGGCCCGAGACCACGTCCTGCGTTTCCATGTATGTCAGCGTGTTGGACAGGTACGTGTGCGGGTTGAAGCCGAGCTTCAGCGTGGCGACGATGAAGCCGCCGAACACGCCGAGGATGTCGGCCACCACGACCAGCAGCGGCAGCGCCACGATGCCGGCGAGCAGGCGGGGGGCCACCAGATACTTCATCGGGTTGGTGGAAAGCGTGGTCAGCGCGTCGATCTGATCGGTGACGCGCATGGTGCCGATCTCCGCCGCCATCGCGGCGCCGATGCGCCCGGCCACCATCAATCCGGCCAGCACCGGCCCGAGTTCGCGCGTGATCGAGAGCACGACCAGGGTCGGCATCGCGGTTTCGGCGGAGAAGCGGGCGAGGCCGGTGGAGGATTGCAGCGCCAGCACCATGCCGGTGAAGATCGCGGTGAGGGCCACCACCGGCAGGCTGAAATAGCCGATATCCGTCAAGGCCCGCGCGAACAGCCGGCCATAGAAAGGCGGGCGGAGGATGTGCGAAAGCCCGGCGAGGGCGAACAGCGTCAGTGTGCCGACGCCTCGGCACACGCCGAGGACGCCGCGCCCGAGGGCGGCCACGAGGTCGAGCGGATGGGTCACGCCCGCCATACCCGCGCGTAACGCTGGCCGAGCCGGGTGAGGATTTCGTACGGGCTGGCATCGGCCTCCCGCGCGACGGCCGCGAGCGGGCGGTGCGGGCCGAGCAGCTCCAGCCAGTCGCCGGGGCCGATGCCTGGGTGATCCGTCACGTCGTAGGTGCTGAGGTCCATGGACACTCGCCCTACCAGCGGAAGGGGCGCGCCGTCAAAGCTCGCGGCCCCGCGATTGGACAGCGCGCGCGGCCAGCCATCGGCGTAGCCCACGCCCAGCACCGCGATCCGGCTCGGCCGGGCCGCCCGCCAGGTCGTGTTGTAGCCGACGCCCGCGCCGGTCGCGACCTGCCGCACCTGCAACACGCGCGCCGTCAGCCGTGCCACCGGGCGCATCGCGATGCCGGGTCGCGGGTGGATG
>JAKBCB010000488.1 GCA_021808185.1 Pseudomonadota bacterium | reverse complement strand
CAATGCCCCAACCTGCGCTCGCGTCCAGCACCGCCTGCAACAAATACGCCGCCGATATGGATTAAATAGATTTTCGTGCGACCCATGACTGCCATTCGTCCGGCCACAATATCAATAAATAATCTGTGGAATCTGTGTACTCTGTGGATAAAATGTCTTTCTTTACTTAGTAGTCACGCCCACAAAGCCCCTACCCCGCGCTCGCGTCCAGCGCGGCCTGGAGCATGTAGGCGGCGGCCATTTTGTCCACCACCTCCGCCCGGCGCTGGCGCGTCATGTCGGCCTCGGCGATCAGGAAGCGGTTGACGGCGCTGGACGACAGGCGTTCGTCCCACAGGGCCGCGGGCAGGCCGGTGGCCGCGCTCAGCGCGTGCGTCCAGTCCCGCGCCGCCTGGGCGGCGGGGCCAACCGTGCCGTCCATTGACAGCGGCAGGCCGACGACCAGGCCCCCCGCGCCTTCCTTGCGCGCGATCCGCCCCACTTCCGCGGCGACCGCCGCCAGCTTGCCGCGCGTGATGGCGCCGTAGGGGCTGGCCAGCATCAGCGAGACATCCGTCAGCGCGACCCCGATGGTGCGGCTGCCGGGGTCCAGGCCGATCAGGCGTGTGCCGCGCGGCAGGCCCGCGCGCAATTCGGTCAGGTTGATGACGGGCATGGCGGCGTTTATGGTCCCGCCCCTTCACGCTGCCCAGGAAAATTCCATGTCGCTCGACCCCGAGGCGATCCGCCGCATCGCCCGCCTCGCCCGCATCCGGCTGGACGAGGCCCAGATCCCGCGCATGCAAGCCGACCTGAACGGGATTCTGGGCTGGATCGAGATGCTGAACGAGGTGAACGTGGACGGCGTCGCCCCGCTCGCCGGCGGGACGGACATGGCGCTGCGCCTGCGCGCGGACGCGGTTACGGATGGCGGCATGGCCGAGGCGGTGCTGGCCAACGCGCCGGACCGCGCGGAAAACTTCTTCGCCGTGCCAAAGGTGGTCGAGTGATGCTCGCTTTCTCTCTCGCCGAGGCGCGCGACGCGCTGCGCACCCGCAAGATTTCCGCCGTCGAGCTGACGGACGCCTATCTTCGCGCCATCGAGGCGCTAAACCCGCAGCTCAACGCCTACGTGCTGCCCACGCCGGATCTGGCGCGCGCGCAGGCCCGCGCGGCGGACGCGGCGCTGGCGCGCAACGAGGCCGGGCCGCTGACCGGCATTCCGCTGGCGATCAAGGATCTGTTCTGCACCAAGGGCGTGCGCACCACGGCGGCCAGCCGCATCCTGGAGCCGTTCGTGCCGCCCTACGAAAGCACGGTGACGGCGAACCTGCTGCGCGACGGCGCGGTGTTCCTGGGCAAGGCGAACATGGACGAGTTCGCCATGGGCTCGTCCAACATGACCAGCGCCTTCGGGCCGGTGACGAACCCGTGGACGCGGCGCGGCGACAACCGGCCGCTGGTGCCGGGCGGCTCCTCCGGCGGGTCGGCGGCGTCAGTGGCCGCGCGCATGGCGCTGGGCGCGACGGCGACGGACACCGGCGGCTCCATCCGCCAGCCGGCGAGTTTCTGCGGGCTGGTCGGCATCAAGCCGACCTATGGGCGGTGCAGCCGCTGGGGCGTGGTGGCGTTCGCAAGCTCGCTGGATCAGGCGGGGCCGCTCGCGCGCACGGTGCGGGACGCGGCGATCCTGCTGGGCAGCATGGCGGGATACGACCCCAAGGACGCGACCAGCGCGGATGTGCCGGTGCCGGACTTCGCCGCCGCCTGCGCGCGCGGGGTGAAGGGTCTGCGCATCGGCATCCCGCGCGAGTATTTCTCGGACGGCATGCCGGAGGAGATCTCCGCCATCTGGCGCCAGGGCCAGCAATGGCTGCGCGAGGCTGGGGCAACCGTCGTGGACGTGTCGCTGCCGCACACGAAATACGCGCTGGCCACCTACTACATCGTGGCGCCGGCCGAGGCGTCCTCCAACCTCGCGCGCTACGACGGGGTGCGTTTCGGGCTGCGGCGCGACGGCGCGGACCTGACGGAGCTGTACGAGAACACCCGCGCCGAAGGCTTCGGCGACGAGGTGAAGCGGCGCGTGCTGATCGGAACTTACGTGCTGTCCGCCGGGTATTACGACGCGTACTACCTGAAGGCGCAAAAAGTGCGGGCACTGATTCTGTCCGACTTTACCTCGGTGTTCCGCGAGGTGGACGCGCTGCTGACACCGACCGCGCCGAGCGCCGCGTTCGGCCAGGGCGAGAAGATGGACGACCCGGTGACGATGTATCTGAACGACGTGTTCACCGTCCCCGCCAACATGTCCGGCATCCCCGGCCTGTCCGTCCCCGCCGGGCTGGACGCGCAGGGCCTGCCGCTGGGCTTGCAGGTGCTGGGCAAACCCTTCGACGAGGAAACCGTATTCGCCGTCGCGGGCGCGATCGAACAGGCGGCGGGATTCTCCGCCGTGCCGACGATCCGGGCCGATGCGTGAGAGGCATGACCGGTTCGCCGATGAAGCCCGTTTGCGCCAATGAACGAGGAACGGGACGAAGCGAGCTACGCCATCATCGGCGCGGCCATGCAAGTGCACCGCACGCTCGGCCCCGGCTTCCTGGAAGCGGTCTATCAGGAAGCCCTGGAGCGCGAATTCGCTTTCCAGGGCATCGCCTTTCAACGCGAGGCGGCGTTGCCGATCCACTACCGCGGCGAGCCGCTGAAGGCCACCTACCGCGCCGATTTCATATGCTTCGGTGCGATGCTGGTGGAATTGAAGGCGCTGCCGCGACTTTCGCGCATCGAGCAGGCGCAGGTGATCAACTACCTCAAGGCATCCGGGCTGCGGCGGGCGCTGCTGCTGAACTTCGGAGCGACGAGCCTGGAATACAAACGGTTCGTCGGGCGGAGTTAGCAAGACAGCAGGATTTATCCACAGATTACACAGATTACACAGATTTTTCCCTGCAACCGGATGCGCGCCTGCGTCCGGCGGCCATCGAGCATGACGATCATTGCCGTTTCGGCCACACATACAAAAATAATCTGTGTAATCTGTGTAATCTGTGGATAAAATCTCTTGCCTTTCTGGCCGCTGAACTTCGGCGCGACCAGCCTGGAATACAAACGGTTCGTCGGGCGGAGTTAGCAAGACAGCAGGATTTATCCACAGATTACACAGATTACACAGATTTTTCCCTGCAACCGGATG
>JAKBCB010000024.1 GCA_021808185.1 Pseudomonadota bacterium | reverse complement strand
TGGTCCACTGGCTGCTCGTACTGCTGCTGCCGGCGTCCTATGTCAGCATGAAGCTGAACCTGATGGACCTGCACATGGCGCTGGGCCACGCCATGCTGGCGCTGCTGCTGTTCCGCTGGGTCTGGGGCTTCGTCGGCAGCGACACCGCGCGCTTCGGCCATTTCCTCGGCAACCCGGCCGAGGCGCTGCGCCGGTTGCTGCGCCCGAGGCTGCCGGAGCCGGACACGCGGATCGGCCACAACCCGGCCGGCGGCTGGATGGTGCTGCTGATGCTGCTGCTGCTGAGCGTGCAGGTGGCCGCCGGGCTGTGCGCCAACGACGGCGGCGCGAGCGAGGGGCCGCTGGCGAAATACGTCGGCCAGACATGGAGCGACCGCCTGTCGCTGGTCCACGCGATGAACTTCAAGCTGATCCTCGCGGCGGTGGCGCTGCACCTGGTCGCGATTTTTATCTATACATTTGCCAAGCGGCAGAATCTGGTGCGCCCGATGGTGACGGGCAAAAAGCGCCTGCCGGCGGCCATGCGGGCACCACGGATGGCCAGCCCGCTGCTCGCGCTGGCCATCGCCGCCGTGGCCGCCACCGTCTCCGCCGTGGTGGCGACGCGGCTATAGCTTGGCGCGATAGGTGCGATGGCACTCGCCGCAGACGGCGCCGGTGGCCTTGAACTGCGCCACGAACGCGGCCTTGTCGCCGGTGGCGGCGACGGTTTGCAGCTTGCCGGCCTCGGTCCTGAGTTGCCCCGCCAGTTTGTCGAAGCCCGGCCGGTCCGACCACACCGCGGGCAGCGCATGCGTGCCGCCGCCGGTTTCGGTGCCGGGCGGGAACATGGTCGGGATTTTCGTGGCCCAGGCCACGATGTCGCCCGCGCCGGTGGCGAATTGGGCAACGTCGGCGCCGGACTCGACGCCCGCCTTCATCGCCTTGAACACCTCGCCCATGTGCTTGTAGCCGGCGCGCCGCTCGGCGATCACCTCATCGGGGGTGGCGGCATAGGCCGCGATGGCACCAAGCACCGACAGCGCCGTCGCCGCCCCCAGCCAGAACCCGCGCCCGAGACCTTGCACCGGCATGTACGCCTCCCTGTTGGATCGAGACCGTGACATAGCGGCGTGTCGCAGCGTTTCCATCCCCCCGCACGGCAAAACCCGCTTGCCGCCGCGCGCGCCAGCCGGCAGAGGGAATGCCTGATCGGCCGAAGGAACCGCCATGCCCGAGATCCGCTCCGTTGCCGTCTTCTGCGGCTCCCGCCCCGGCGCGCTGCCGGAGTACCACGCCGCCGCCATGGCGCTTGGCGCGGGACTGGCGAAGGCCGGGATGCGCCTGGTGTACGGCGGCGGTCGCGTTGGGCTGATGGGCGCGGTGGCGGACGGGGCGCTGGCCGCCGGCGGCACCGTGATCGGGGTGATCCCGGATTTCCTGCAACAATGGGAAGTGGCGCACGCCGGCTGCACCGAGCTGATCGTCACCGACAGCATGCACACCCGCAAACGCCGCATGTTCGAGCTGTCCGACGCCTTCGTCTCGTTCCCCGGCGGCCTTGGCACCTTCGACGAGACGTTCGAGATCCTGACGTGGCGGCAGTTGCGGCTGCACGACAAGCCGGTGCTGATCTGCGACATCGCCGGCTCGGCGAAGGCGCTGCTCGGCCTCATCGATGGCGCGGTCGGAGACGGGTTCGCGCCGGCCGACGCGCATGAGTTCTACGAGACGGTGGCCGGCGTGCCCGCGCTGCTGGAGCGGCTGGGCACGCTGCACACGGCGCCCGGGGGCGTCGCGACGCAGCGGCTATAGGCGCTGCCCCGCGTCACCGGCGGCGATAGCGGGGCGGCGGCTCGCCCTGCGCCGCCAACGTGCCGGCCTTGGTCGGCCCGCCCTTGAGAATCCATTCGAAGCCCACGGCGATCAGCGCGCCCACCAGCGGCCCCACGACGTAGATCCAGGTGGTGCCCAGATCGGCGCGCAGAAGGTCCGGCGCGAACGAGCGCACGGGGTTCATCGAGGCGCCGCTGACCGGCGCCGCCCAAAGCCCCGCCAACGCGATATAGCCGCCGACCGCGAGCGCGCCGTTCGAGCCGATGTTGCGCGCGCCGGATGCGGTGCCGAGGATCGTGCTGACCAGACCGGTGGTCAGCAGGATCTCCATGAGCAGCGCCCGGGCAGCGTCCACGCCGGCGCCCGGCGTGGTGGCACCGAGCAGGCCCGCGGTGCCGAACATCGCCCGCAGGAACGCGGCCGCGGCCAAGCCGCCCACAATCTGTGCAACGATGTATCCCGGCACCCGGCGCCACGGAAAATTGCGCCGCACGGCAAAGGCCACCGTCACCGCCGGGTTCAAATGCGCGCCGCCGACGGCGCCCATGAAGTAGATCACCGCCATGACGAGCAGGCCGGGGGCCACGACCTGCATGGCGGGGGTGATCGTGCCGGGGAACCGCGCGCCCACGACCCCGGCGCCGGCCGCGACCACGACCAGCAGGAACGTGCCCCAGGCTTCCGAGAACAGCCGCCGCCACTCGTGCGCGGCCTCCAGGAAGTCGGGGACGCCCGATCGCTCCAGCATCCGCCGTCGGGCGATCGTTTGGCCGCGCCTGACGCGCCTGGATGGCACGACCTGCCGGAGCGGGAGGGTCATGGGCTTGCTCCGCTCAGGCAAGCTTGCAGGGAATCATGGCGTCCTCGTCCAATTTGTACACGGCGCACAAACGATGATACCCATCGGCGACGATCAGCCGCCCATGCAGGCGGTCCGTGACCAGCAACAGCGGCGATAGATCTTCCCCCAGTGTAATTTTGGATTGATCTTTTGCCACATGGCTATTGCTGATCCCGAGCAGGGAGAGACCAGATGCCCGAAAAATGTCCTTGGCGGCAAAACCCGCCATTTCGGCGTTTTCGAGTTCTTCGCGGGTCTTCTTGGCGGCCTGTGGACCCATGACGAGGGTCAAATAGCTCTCCGCCGCGCGATAATCATGCTTTTGCGGCTCGTCGAGCCATTTGATGCGGATTGCTCTTGCCATGGCGTTGCGCGTCCCCCCCGGTGTGCCCCGTCGCCGGGGGGAGCACGGTATCCCCGCGCCGGCCGCGCGCGCAACGCCGTCGCGCGTTGGGCGGGGCGACGGGTTGCAGCCCGCCCTACCCTTTCGGCTTCGGCGGCAGGTCGAGCTTCAGGTGCAGTTCCTTCCAGCGCGCGGGGGGGATTTCCGCCGGGGCGCCCATCATCAGATCCTCGCCCTGCTGGTTCAGCGGGAACAGGATCACCTCGCGGATGTTCGGCTCGTCGGCCAGCAGCATGACGATGCGGTCGATGCCGGGGGCAGAGCCACCGTGTGGCGGCGCGCCGTAGCGGAAGGCGTTCAGCATGCCGCCGAAGCGGGCTTCCACCTCCGACTCCGGGTAGCCCGCGATCTCGAAGGCGCGGATCATCACATCCGGGCGGTGGTTGCGGATGGCGCCGGAGGACAGTTCGATGCCGTTGCACACGATGTCGTACTGGAACGCCTTGATGGTCAGGGGGTCCTGCGTGTTCAGCGCCTCCAGCCCGCCCTGCGGCATGCTGAACGGGTTGTGCGAAAAGTCGATCTGTTTGGTTTCTTCGTTCAGCTCGTACATCGGGAAGTCGATGACCCAGCAGAACTTGAACTCCCCGGGGGCGATCAGGCCGAGATCGGTGCCGAGCTTGGTGCGCACCGCCCCGCTGAACTTCGGCGCCTCGTCCTTCTTGCCGGCGGCGAAGAACACCGAGTCGCCGGGATTGACGCCGCAGGCGACGCGGATCGCCTCCGCGCGCGCCGGTTCCAGGTTCTTCGCGATCGGGCCTTTCGCGCCATCGGCCTCGAACACGATGTAACCCAGGCCGCCGGCGCCCTGCTCGCGCGCCCACTCGTTCAGCTTGTCGAAGAAGCTGCGCGGGTTGCCCGCCGTGCCCGGCGCGGGGATGGCACGGACCACGCCGCCGGAGGCCGCGATCTTGGCGAACAGGCCGAATCCGGAGCCGGCGAAATGCTCGGTGACGTCGGTGACGCGCAGCGGGTTGCGCAGGTCCGGCTTGTCGGAGCCGAATTCCAGCATCGCCTGATCGTACGGGATGCGCGGGAATGGCGGCTTCGTCACCGCGCGGCCGTTGGAAAATTCCTCGAACACGCCGGCGATGACGGGTTCGATGGTGTTGAACACGTCTTCCTGGGTGACGAAGCTCATCTCGAAATCGAGCTGGTAGAACTCGCCCGGCGAGCGGTCCGCGCGGCTGGCTTCGTCGCGGAAGCACGGCGCGATCTGGAAGTAACGGTCGAAGCCCGCGACCATCGCCAACTGCTTGAACTGCTGCGGCGCCTGCGGCAGCGCATAGAACTTGCCCGGGTGGTTGCGCGCCGGCACCAGGAAGTCGCGCGCGCCTTCGGGCGAGGACGCCGTGAGGATCGGGGTCTGAAATTCCGTAAAACCGGACTCGATCATGCGGCGGCGGATCGAGGCGATCACCGAGGCGCGCAGCATGATGTTGCGGTGCACCTTGTCGCGCCGCAGGTCGATGAAGCGGTAGGTCAGGCGCAGATCGTCGGGGTATTTTTCGTCGCCCGCGACCTGGAGCGGCAGCGCGTCGGCGGCGGACTGCACCGTGACCTCGGCCGCGCGCACTTCGATCTCGCCGGTGGGCAGCCTGGGGTTGACCGTCGCCCCCTCGCGCAGCACCACGGTGCCGGTGACGGTGATGACGCTTTCCGGCCGCAGCCGCTCGACCATGGCCAGCGCCGGGCTGCCAGCGGCGAAGACGCATTGCGTCATGCCGTAATGGTCGCGCAGGTCGATGAACAGCAAGCCGCCATGGTCGCGCTTGCTGTGGATCCAGCCGGACAGGCGGACGGTCGAACCGGCGTCCGCGGCGCGGAGCGCGCCGCTGTCATGGGTGCGATAGGCGTGCATGGCGGTCGGTCCCGGCTGGAATGGCGCGGCAAGGAAGGCCGGCGGGGCGCTTGTGTCAAGTTGCCGTGCGCCGGCGCGCGGGCTAGAAGCCCCGCATGTCGCGCTCCTCCCGGGCGGAGTTCCCGCCCCCTGCCCTCATCACCACCACCGACGAGCTTGCCGCGCTGTGCGAACGCCTGCGCCGCGAAACATTCGTCACGGTGGACACCGAATTCATGCGCGAGCGCACCTACTGGCCGGAGCTGTGCGTCGTGCAGCTCGCCGGGACCGAGGAGGTGGCGATCGTCGATGCCGAGGCGCCGGGGATCGACCTCGCCCCGCTCGGCGCGCTGTTCGCGGACACGGCGGTCACCAAGGTGTTCCACGCCGCGCGACAGGACATCGAAATCTTCGTCCTGCGCTTCGGCGCGGTGCCGCAGCCGCTGTTCGACACGCAGATCGCGGCGATGGTGGCCGGGTTCGGCGATCAGGTGGGCTACGACAGCCTGGTGTCCGCCCTGACCGGCGCGCATATCGACAAGGCGCACCGGTTCAGCGACTGGTCGGCGCGGCCGCTCTCGCCCGCGCAGATCACCTATGCGGCGGCGGACGTCACGCACCTGCGCGGCGTGTACGAGAAGCTGCGCGCGCGGCTGGAGAAGGACGGGCGGCTGGACTGGGTGGCCGAGGAGATGGCGGTGCTGGCCGACCCCGCGACCTATCGGCCGGACCCCGAGCAGATGTGGGAGCGCCTGCGCCCGCGCACCAACAACCGGCGCATGCTCGGCGTGCTGCGCGCCATCGCGGCATGGCGCGAGCGGGAGGCGCAGCGCAGCAACATTCCGCGCCAGCGCATGTTGAAAGACGAAGCGCTGCTCGAAATCGCGGCGATCGCACCGGAAACCCCGGAGGCGCTGGCCCGCGCGCGCGGGGTCACCGAGGGTTTCGCGCGGGGCAAATCGGGCACCGGCCTGCTGGCAGCGATCGCCGAGGCCAAGGCACTGCCGGACGAGCAACTGCCCGAGGCGCAGCACAGGAACGACGCGCCCCGTCCCTCGCCGGCGCTGGTTTCGCTGCTGAAGGTGCTGCTGGCGACGAAATGCGAGCAGCACCACGTCGCCGCCAAGCTGGTGGCCAGTTCGGACGACATCGACCGGCTGGCGCTGGAGGAAGCGCCCGACCTGCCGGTGCTGCAAGGCTGGCGGGCGGAAGTGTTCGGCGCCGACGCGCTGGCGCTGAAGCAGGGGCGCATCAGCCTGGGCGTGGACGGCCGGCGGGTGAAGCTGCTGCGGAGCTAGACGCGCCTCAGCGCGATCGCAGCGCCAGGTCGCTTGTGGTCAGCGCCACCAGCAGGCCCAGTGCCGCGACACCGGCGGCGATCAGGAAGGCGAGCGAAAAGCCGTGATCGAGGCCGCCCAGCAATGCGGCGCGCGCCGACTCCGGCAGCCCGGCGAGCACGCCGGCGCGGCCCTGTAGGACCGCAGGCCCCGTCGCAGCAGGCAGCCCCGCCGCCGCGAGCGGACCGGACAGGCGCCACGCCACGATGGCACCGGCCATCGTGGCCCCGAACGCGCCGCCAGTGGAGCGCAGCAGCAACATGCAGCCCGTGGCCACGCCCACATCGCGCGGGTCGGCCGCGTTCTGCACGGTCACGGTGATGTTCGGCAGCAGGAACCCGCCGCCGCCGCCGACCAGCAGCGACCACGCCACCGTGAGCACGGTCGGACTGCCGGCGCCGATCAGCGAGAGCAGCACCAGCCCCACCGCGCACGCGGCGAACGCCGCCGCCATGATCCCGCGCGTGCGCCCGAGCCGCCGCGCCATGTGCCCCCCAGCATAGGAAAACACCACCGAGGCGAGCAGGAACGGCGTCATCAGCAGGCCGGAGGACGCGGCCGATGCACTCTGCGCGAACTGGAAGTGCAGCGGCAGCAGCAGCGTGGTGGCGAAGGTGATGAGCGTGACGCAGAACGACAGCACCAGCCCGCGCACCACGACGGAATTGGCGAACAGGCGCGGCGGCAGCAACGGGTCCGCCGCACGGCGCTCCTGCCCGGCGAGCAGGGCGAAGGCGACCGCGCCCAGGGCCAGCAGCCCCAAGGCCGGCGCGGACAGCCAGCCTTCGCCCTCGCCGCCCTGGCTGATGACCAGCAGCCAGGACACGACCCCGACCGTCAGCAGCGCGGCACCGGGCATGTCGATGCGGGGGCGCGGCCCCTCGCGCTTCGGCAGGAACGCGAGCGCCCGGCGGCTCAGCGCGAAGGCCACGACCGCGAGCGGCAGGTTCACCCAGAAGATCGCCCGCCACGAAACATGGTCGGTGATGGCGCCGCCGACGATGGGGCCGGCGATGCTGGCGATGCCCCACATGCCGCTGAGATAGATCTGGTACCGCCCGCGCTCGCGCGGGGAGACCACGTCGGCGATGGTGGTGTGCGCCATGGCCACCAGCCCGGCGCCGCCCAGCCCCTGCACCGCGCGCGCCGCGATCAGTTGCGGCATGGACTGCGCGAGGCCGCACAGCGCGGAGGCCACCGCGAACACACCGATGGACACCAGCATCAGCGTCCGCCGGCCGTGGATGTCGCTGAGCTTGCCGATGATCGGCGTGGCGGCCGTGGAGGTCAGCAGATACGCCGAGATGATCCAGGACAGCCCGGCCACGCCGCCGAGATCGCCCGCGATGGTGGGGATGGCCGGGGCAACGATGGTCTGGTCCAGCGCGGACAGCAGAATGCACAGCGAGATGCCGCTGATGACCCGCAGCACGTCGGCATGGCTGAACGCGGACGGTGACTCTGGATGGGTGGCCGAACTCACAGTGGAGCGAGAAGTGGCGCGACCCGCTCGGCCACGTCAAGCAAGGCATGGTCGGCAAAGCGCGGTCCGGTGAGCGTGACGCCGACCGGCAGGCCGTTGGCGGCGGTCAGGCCGGGCACGTTGACGCATGGCACATGCAGCAGCGTCCACATCTGATTGAAGATCGGGTTGCCCGGATTGCGCCCCTCCGGCGCCGTGCCGGTGGCGGAGGGGGTGAGCACCGCATGGAACCCGGCGGCGATCGCATCGAACGCGGCGCGCGCTTGCGCGGCGGTGTCGTAGGCGGCGCGGAGTTGCGCGGGCGTGATCGCCTCGCGGTTGGTCGCGCGGCCCTGGAAATCGTCGTGTAGCCGCCCCCCGTGCGCGCGGTACAGGCTGAGGAAGGCCCCCCGCCCCTCCCCGTGCAGCACCGCCTTGTGGTGCTCGGTCGGCAGCAGCGCGAAGATGTCCGGCAGTTCCAGCGGTGTCACCGTGGCGCCGGCCGCCGCCAAACGCCGCGCGGCCTCCGCCAGGGCTTCGCGCGTTGCCGCCTCGGCATGGCTCCAGACCGGGGAGTGGCAGAGCGCGATGCGCAGGCCGGCCATCGGCGGGACCGACTCCGCCGGCTCGCCGGGCAGGTCGTAAAGATCGGCGAGCAGCCGCAGGTCCGCGACACTTCGGCCGTACCAGCCAACCGTGTCGAGGGTGGCCGAATACAGCTTCGCGCCCTCGCGACTGACGGTGCTCCAGGTCGGCTTGAGGGCGAAGGTGCCGTTGAACGAGGCCGGGCGGATCAGCGAGCCGCCGGTCTGCGTGCCGAGCGAGAGCGGCACATGGCAATCCGCGACGGCGGCGCCAGAGCCGGACGAGGAGCCGCCGGCGCTGTGCCGTGGATCGTGCGGGTTGCCGGTGGCGGCCCAGCGGCCGCCGGCGGCGAACTCCGTCGTGTCGGTCTTGCCGAAGATCAGCGCCCCGGCCGCGCGCAGCGTCGCCACGCAGGCCGCGTCCTGCCCCGGACGGTGGCCGACATAGAGCGGCGAGTTGTGCTGCGTCGGCATGTCCGCCGTGTCGAACACGTCTTTCACGGCGACGGGGATGCCGTGCAGCGGGCCGATGCGCGGGGTCTTGTCCAGCTCGCGGGCGTTGCGCAACACCTGTTCGGGGTCGAGCCACGACCAGGCGCGGATGGAAGGCTCCCGCTCCGCGATCCGGGCGAGGCAGGAGCGGGCGAGATCCTCGACCCGCAACCGGCCGTCGGCGATCAGGGCCGAGGCGGCGGCGGCGGTGAGGCGGTGAGGCGGCATGTCGGGGGACACGTGGTTCTCCTGTTCTACGCAGCCGCTTTGATGTGTGTGCGGCTTTGCATCAGCGGTTGGATGCGCTGGCCGAACGCGTCCATGCCGACGACGAAATCGTCGAATGTGAGCATGATGCCCTTGGTGCCGGGCACCGACGCCGCCTCGTCCAGCATGCGCGCGACATTGGCGTACGAACCAACCAGCGTGCCCATGTTGAAATTCACCGGATTGACCGCGCGGGTCATCGCGCGCGCGGTGGAACCGGCATCGGCCTTCGCGTCGCCGGCCGCCTGAATGCCGAGATAGGCCAGCGCGTCCCGATCCGCGCCATCGACGTAACGCTGCCACTTCGCCTGCGCCAGATCGTCGGTCTCGTCGGCGATGACCATGAACAGCGGATAGCTGCCGACATCGCGGCCGGTCCTGGACACGGCCTCCATCAGGCGGGCATTGGTGGGCGCGTAGGCGGCCGGCGTGTTGTAGCCTGCGCCGACGACGAAGTTGTAGTCCGCCAACTCGGCGGCGAACTGCATCCCGCGCGGGCTTTGCCCCGCGCACACCAGCGGGATCTCGCCGGACGGACGCGGGCTGAGGCGGCAGTCGTTCATGGTGAAGAACTCACCCTTGAAGTCGGAATGTCCGGTGGCCCAAAGCTCCCTCAGGATCTTGGTGTATTCGGTCAGCATGTCGTAACGCCGCTCGAAATGCGCGTCGCCGGGCCATAACCCCATCTGATCGTATTCGGCTTTCGCCCAGCCGGTGATGAGGTTGACGCCGAAGCGGCCCGGCGCGATCGAATCGATGGTGCTGGCCATGCGCGCGACGATCGCGGGCGGAATGGTGAGCGTCGCCACCGTCGCGTACAGCCGGATGCGCTTGGTCACGGCGGCAAGCCCGGCCATGAGCGTGAACGATTCGAGGTTGTGGTCCCAGAACTCCGACTTGCCGCCGAAGCCGCGCAGCTTGATCATCGAGAGCGCGAACTCCAGGCCGTACATCTCGGCCTTCTGCGTCACGACCCGGTTGAGATCGAAGCTCGGCTTGTATTGTGGCGAGGCGGTGGAGATCAGCCAGCCGTTGTTGCCGATGGGGATGAAAACGCCGATATCCATTGTTCTGCCTCTCCTTGCCGTTCTCAGGCCGCCGCCACCACGGCGCCGCTGGGTTGCGAGCGCCGATCCTCCAGCAGGCGCACGTCGCGCGCCGCCCAGGTCGCCACCACGCGGCCGCCGATATCGATGGGATCGAGGAAGAAATCCTCGTCGAGCACGTTGGCCACGAACTCCTCGCCATCACCGGCATCGATGGTGACCTTGACGTAGGAGCCCTGGTTCTCGATCGCGTGCACCTCGCCGGACAGCGCGTTGATCAGATCCCGTGGCGGCGGCCCGGCGTCCTGCCGCCGCACCCTGATGCGGTCGCGGCGCAGCGAGCCGAAGATCTGC
The DNA here is from genome assembly GCA_021808185.1 of Pseudomonadota bacterium. GTDB lineage: Bacteria > Pseudomonadota > Alphaproteobacteria > Acetobacterales > Acetobacteraceae > CAJCJG01. The sequence continues at coordinate 6,359 of JAKBCB010000024.1, read as the reverse complement.
TCGCCGGGCTGTACGCGCAGCTCGGCGACCGGCAGCTCGATCCGTGCGCCCGTGCCAGTGACGGCGGTCGCGGTCGCGCCGGAGACGCGCTCCACCGCGCCGGAAATCACGTTCTGGCCGCCGATGAAGCGCGTGACATACGCGTTGCGCGGAGCCAGGAAGATGTCGCGCGCGCTGGCCGCCTGCTCGATCTTGCCCTGTGCCATCACCACCACCGTGTCCGCGACCGCGATCGCCTCCAGCTGGGTGTGCGTAACATGGATGAAGGTGATGCCGAGTTCGCGCTGCACGCGGCGCAACTCGCCACGCATCCGCAAGCGCAGATACTCATCCAGCGCCGAGAGCGGCTCGTCGAGCAGCAGCACGCGCGGGTTGGTGATGAGCGCGCGGGCGAGCGCCACGCGCTGCTGCTGTCCGCCGGACAGTTGCGCCGGCAGCCGGTTGGCGAACGCTTCCAGATGCACCTTCTGCAACAGCTCGCGCGCCCGCGCATTGCGATCCGCCCGCGATACGCCGCGCATCTTCAGCGCAAAGGCGACGTTGTCGAGCACGCTGCGATGCGGGAACAGCGCGTAGCTCTGGAACATCATGGCCGTGCCACGCTCGACCGGCGGCAGGTTGGTCACGTTGCGACCGCCGATCAGGATGTCGCCCTCGGTCGGCGTCTCGTGGCCGGCGATCATGCGCAGGATCGTCGTCTTGCCGCAGCCGGACGGGCCGAGCAGACAGCAGTACGAGCCGTGGTCGATGCGCAGATCGAGGTTGTCCACCGCCGGTGGCGCGCCGGGATGGTAGGTCTTGGTGACGGCCACGACTTCGATCTGGCCATTGCGGATGGTTGCGGACAATTTGGCTCCTCCGTCCACGGTCAATGGGACGCGACGTTGTGGCCACGGCGGCGCTGGATCAGCGCGATCGAGCCCAGGCCGATGACGATGACGAAAAAGGAGATCACCGTTGTCACGGTCCCGACCGCGAACAGCGCGGGCGAGGTGACGTTGGTGGTCATCGCCCATATCTCCAGCGGCAAGGTGTTCTCGCTGCCGGCGGTCAGCACCGTGCGCGCGAACTCGTCGTAAGACAGGGTGAAGCCGAACAGGCCGACACCGATGATGCCCGGCAGCAGGATGGGCAGCGTCACCTCGCGCATGCGCTGCCACGCCGAGGCACCGAGGTCGCGCGCGGCTTCCTCGTACGAGCGGTTGAAGCGGCCGATGACGGCGAACATCACCAGCAGCCCGAAGGGCAGCGTCCAGGTGAGCTGCGCGCCGAGGCCCGAGACCAGCCAGTCGGTCTGCATGTCCATCAACTGAAAGCCGAGCGAGATGCCGAGGCCGACGAAGATGCCCGGCATCACCAGACTGGCGATCACCAAATAGAACAGCACCGCGGCGCCGCGAAAGCGCCTGCGGAAGCCGAGGCCGGCGGCAACACAGATCAGCACGGTCAGCACGGTGACGATGGCCGCGAGCAGCAGCGACCGCCGGAAGCTGCCGGCAATGTCGCCGCTGCGCCCTGGCTGTACAAGCTCGTTGAACCATTGCGTGGAGAAGCCGTTCATCGGGAACGTCAATCCGCCGTTTGGACCTTGGAACGACAGCACGTAGATGACCGTCATCGGGCCATACAGGAACAGCACGAACAGCGTGAAGAACGCCGCCAGCATATAGAACGTCCAGGGACGCTTGCCGCTTGCGGTACGCATGATGGCGATGCCCTTGCCTGCCTAGGACGCGAGTTCTTTGCGCACGTCCACCACGCGCAGGATGCCGGCCACCATCAGCATCACCACGATCACCAGGATCACGGCGCTGGCGGCGGCGGGCGGGTATTGCAGTTCCTGGATCTGGTTGGACAGCGCGGACACGACGGAGGCGCTCTGCCCGCCGCTCATCACCTTGACGACGAAGAAATCGCCCATGACCTGCGTGACGACGAAGATCGTGCCGAGCGCGATGCCGGATTTCGACAGCGGCAGGACGATCTCGCGCAGGACGGCGTAGCGCGAGGCACCGGCGTCCTTCGCCGCCTCGATCAGCCGTGTGTCGATGCGCGCCATCGCGTTGAAGATCGGCACCACCATGAACAGCGTGAACAAATGGACGTAGGCGACGATCACCGCGAAATCGGAGAACAGCAGGAACTCCAGCGGCTTGGATGTGACGTGCGTGGCGATCAGCACCTGGTTGAAGATGCCATTGCGGCCAAGGAAGGGAATCCAGGAGATCATGCGGATGATGTTCGATGTCCAGAACGGCACTGAGCACAGCAGGAACAGCCCGATCTTGATGAGCAGGCTCTGCACATGGAACACCAGGAAATAGGCGACGGTGAATCCGATCAGCAGCGTGATGGCCCAGACGATGAGCGCGAACTTGATGGAGCTGAGGTACAGCCGCAGCGTCACGTCCGAAGAAAACAGGTCGTCGTAGTTATCCAGGATGAAGGCTGGCACGATGGACATGTGATCGAAGTCGAAGAAGCTGACGACAACCACGACCAGCATCGGCAACCCGAAGAACACGACCAGAATCAGGGCCATCGGCCCGATCTGTAGCCACGAGGACAGCACAGGCGAGATCTTCATCGGCGTTCGCTCTCCATCATCGCGGAACCGGCGGGGTGCCGAGAGGCCCCGCCGCAAGGATCAGGCGGAGACGAACTCGTTCCACTTCTTCGTCAGGTATTTGTCCTCGTCCATCACCGTGTTCCAGACAGCGACTTTTCCCATGCGGTTCCACAGCGAACCGCCATCGCGCGTCGCACCCTTCTTCTCCATCAGGTGTCCGTAGGGGTCCATGATGTCCACGGCGGCGGGCTTGCCCTCGTACCAGTAATCCCATTCCTCCGGCGTGAGGAACTTCTTCGTGGTCTCCAGCACCGGCGAGTAGTAGCCCTGCTTGGCGATAAAGGCGCCCTGCCAGCCGGAATTGAACCAATTGAGGTATTCCATGGCGCAGTCGAGCCTCAGCCCGCTCAGATGCGCCATCGGCGCGAGGCCCACGAACCAGCCGCGATAACCCTCGTTCAGCGGCACGAAGTAGCAGTCGATCCCGCGCGAACGAACGGCCGTGACGGCGGGCGACCACATCGACTGGATGACCACCTCGCCCGAGGCCATCAGATTCACCGATTGATCGAAGTTGCTCCAGAATGCACGGAACTGGCCTTGCTTCTTCAGGTCGATGAGAATCTTGACAGTCTTGTCGATCTCGGCACGGGTCATGTTGCCGCGATCGACATACTTCATCTCGCCAGCGGCGGTCAGCGCCATCGCCACATCCATGATGCCGACTGGCGCGTAGTCCACCAGGGCCGCCTTGCCCTTGTATGCCGGGCTTACGAGATCCTTCCAACTGACGATCTTGTCGCGCCCACCGACAAGATCCGGGCGGATGCCCAGGGTGTCGGCGTTGTACAGCGTCGGGATCATCGCCAGGAATTCGGTCGGCCCGCTCGCCAGCTTCTTGCCGTCGGGGCCGGTGTAGAACCCGCCCTTCATCGGCGAGATACCCTCGGAGGGAACCGGGCCACCGTTCGGGAACTTGCCCGTGGTGAAGATCGACACGGTCTTGTCCCACAACTTGTAGTCGCTGACCTTCAGCGGCCGCAGAACACCCTTGCCGGCCAGGAACACGACCTCGGAGCTGTCGAGATTGTTGATGTCGATGCTCTTCGGCTGGGTCAGCGAACGGTTGAGCTGCGTGCCCGGATCGACCGCCTGCATTTCGATGCTGAAGCCAAGATCCTTCTTCGCCTGGTCGCCGATCTCCTTGATCGCGGCATAGGAGCCGCCGACATGCGTGAGCGTGATGTCCTTGATGTTCTGCGCCCAGATCGTCGGAAATCCGGTCAGCGCCCCGGAGCCGGCGGCCACGCCGACACCGGCGGCGACACCCTGCAGCAGGGTGCGCCGTGACAGACCCGTCCGGCCGCTGCCGCCGGATGTTGCATCAGACATCCCCGTCTCCTTCTTGTCCGGCCCACGCGGTCACGCGGCGCCACCCTGATCACCCGACCCCATCCGCCGCCGGCACGCTCACGGGCCGGGCGACACGATCGCTTCGCATGTCTGATCTGCAAGCAACGTACCGCGCCCAGACGGTCGGGCGCGGGACGCGCAAAAAGGCGCACGGGCGCGGTCGGCGGACATACCGGCCCCATATGTCCGGACTTATGCCCAACCCCCGCATGGTTGAAACATGAAGCAATTCGCGCAATTCAGGCAAAATGTGCATATTTTCTGGTCTTATGCACTTTTTCCGACCATTTGTCGTTTATGCACGACTCTAACTCGCTCATTTCTCCATATCGCCGGAATCGAATTGATTGGCTTTGTCCGATAATTGACTAGTTTTCAGCCAGTTGCCCGGATGGATGCTCATTTTCGGGCACTCGGGCGTGCGCTTTATCTTGTGTCAGTAGGTCGCAAAAATCCGCTCGATTTCGGCCGGATCGGCGGTGACGGTCAGCGCCAGCGCCAGCAGGATGCGCGCCTTCTGCGGGTTCAGATTGTCCGCGATCAGGATGCCGTTGCGTCGGAACCGCTCGCCGCGAAACGTCCGCCCGCTGCCCGCGCGCGTGGACTGCACCACCACCACGCCGCGCCCGATCGCCTCGGCCAGGGCCGCGCCATCTTCCGTGCCGGGAAACCCCGGCGCGAACCCCGCCGAGACGATCCCCCGCGCCCCCGCCGCCACGAACGCGCGCACCGCGGTACCGTCCGATCCGGTATAGGCGTAGGCGATGTCCACGCGCGGCAATGCATCGAGCGCGCGAATATCGAACTCCGTCCCCGGCGCGGTGCGGCGTTCGGTACGGCGGTAGTACACGACCCGGTCGGCATCCGCGTGACCGAGCGCACCGAAATCCGGCGTGCGGAACGTCTGCATCCGATAAGTGGAGGTCTTGGTCACGTCGCGCGCGGCCTGGATCTCGTCGTTCAGCAGCACCAGCACGCCGCGCCCGCGCGACTCAGGGGCGGCGGCGGTGCGCACCGCGTTCACCAGATTCATCCCCGCGTCCGACGACAGCGCGCTCGGCGGCCGCTGCGCGCCGACGACCACGACCGGCACCGCAACCTTCAGCGTCAGGTTCAGCGCCCAGGCGGTCTCCTCCAGCGAGGCGGTGCCGTGGCCGATGACGATGCCGGCCAGATCGGGGATCTCGGCCGCGGCCTTGTCGCAGAGCAGCGCCAGTTCGCGCCATTCCGGAAAATAGATGTCGAAGCTTGGCACGTTGCGGAAGCGGATGGGGATCACCTCCGCCACCTCGGCCAGTTCCGGGAAGCGCGCGACGATCTCCGCCGCGTGCAGCCGCACGTCGTTGACGACGTAGTCCATGATGTCGAGCGAATGCCGGCCGATCGAGGAAATCGTCCCGCCGGTGCCGATGAAGGCGACTTTCGGTTTCACGTGCTGCCCCTGCTGTTGCGCGAGCAACAGGGGCGAGCAACGCCCGTGCCAGCTACGCCGTACCCGCGCGGTGGCGCCGGGGTCGCGCAATGCTTATGCGTCGAGGCCCCGCAGATAGTCGATCACTTCGGTCTCCGGCAGCACGTCGGCGTATTTGGCGCTCATGTCGAACAGGTTGGCCTCGTGCGGCCCGTCCGCCCGGTCGCCCACGCCATCGCGCACCACGATGGGGATGAACCCGTGGCTCATCGTGTCCACGCAGGTCGCGCGCACGCAGCCGCTGGTGGTGATGCCCGTCAGGATCAGCGTGTCCACCCCCGCCGCCGTCAGCGTGGACGCGAGCGAGGTGCCGAAGAACGCGGACGGATATTGTTTCGAGATCACCAGTTCGCCCGGTCGCGGATCGAGCCCCGGCGGCCAGGCGCCGAGCGGGTTGCCGGCGGAGAAGCACTTGGTGGCCGGCGCCTTGCGATAGAAAATGCCGCCGTCGAGCGCACCCGCTTGGACCACGACATTGGTGAAGATGCGCGGAATGGCGGCGCGGCGCGCCACGTCCAGCACCCGCAGCGCGGAGGCGAGCGCGGTGCGCACCCCCTCGCCCGCATAGAGCGGCGAGCCCTCGGTGTAGTATGCCATCACGAAATCGATCAGCACGAGGGCCGGGCGCCGGCCGAAGCCGATGCGCTGATGGAAGCCGCCGCGCGCGTAGTTGGCTTGCAGATCTTCGGTCATGCCATGGTCCGATGCCTGGGGTCGGGAAGCGTCGGGCGATGCACTATCGGTGCCATTCTCTGGCCACCGAGCGCGACCGCACGAACCGTCCGCCGCCCCGCGAGCCGACGCTTCCCCTGGCGGGGCTTTCGCGCTATGAGCCTCTCGATTGCTGGACCCGTAGCTCAGCTGGATAGAGCGTCGCCCTCCGAAGGCGCGTGTCAAGCGGTTTTG
>JAKBCB010000487.1 GCA_021808185.1 Pseudomonadota bacterium | reverse complement strand
CAAGACGAACGCCCCATAGCCACACCCCCGCCGCGCGGTGCATGCTGCGCGCATGGCGCGGCCACGGGCATTCAACGAGCGCGAGGTGCTGGAACGGGCGATGCGCCTGTTCTGGCAGCGCGGCTACGGCGGCGTGAGCTTCGCGGACCTGGAAGCGGCCACCGGCATCCTGCGCACCTCCATCTACGCCGCCTATGGCGACAAGGAGGGCTTGTTCATCGCCGTGGTCGATCATTACGACGCGCATTACTCGGCGCAACTGCGTGCCGCCCTGCGCGCGGCGCCCACGGCGTGGGACGGCATCGCCGGCTACTTCGCCCGTCTGCTCGCGGCCTTCGGCGATCCGTCGCTGCCGCTCGGCTGCCTCGTCACCAACGTCGCGGTCGAGGGCGACCGGGGCGAGAGCCGCCTCGGCCGGCGCATCGCCGCCTCCATCGCGCTGGCCGAGGATGCGTTCGTCGAGGTGCTCACGCGCGCCCAGGCGCATGGCGAATTGCTGGCCGAGGCGGATGCCCGCGCGCTGGCCCGCCATCTGGTCGCGGTCACGCACGGCATGTCGGTTCTGGCCAAGGCATCCGGCGACCGCGCGGCGCTGGCCGACGTGGTGGCCAGCACCCGCGCCGCCCTGCGCCCGCTGTTCCGCGCCACCGCCGAGGTTCTCCCCGGCCCCGCCCGCCGCGCGGGCTGAGGGGCGCGGCGGATCAGCCCGGCGCGGTGCCGGGCACCAGGAACTCCGGCTCCTTGTCCGCCGGCATCGTGGCCAGTTCGGCCTGCGTCAGCCGCGCGTAGATCTCGATCAGGTAGCCCGTGGGGTCGCGCAGCCACAGTTCGTGCAGCGGCGTGCCGCGCCATGTCGTGCGCGGCGGCTTGACGATCTCGGCGCCGGCGGCGCGGGCGCGATGGTAGCTCTCGATCACCGCCGCCTTGGTCGCCACGCCGAGGCCCAGGTGATACAGGCTGTAGGTGTCGAGCGGCGCGCCCCTGTCGTTGACCAGCAGCACGAAGTTCAGCGCCAGATGCGGCACGACGAAGGTGGTGTAACGCGCGGTGCGCTCCTTCGGCGCCACGCCGAAGAACGCGGTGTAGAACGCGGTGCTCGCGTCCAGATCGGCCACGCGCAGGCTCGCGTGGAATTCCTGCGCGGCTGGGATCATCGGGGGCATGGGCGGGCCTTTCCAAAGCCGGGACATATACGCAAGCCGACGCGCGCCGGTTCTTCTCCCCCCGCCCCTCGCGCGGGGGACGCGCCGCACGGAGATCGGAGCGGACTGCCCCCTCGCGCAAGGACCATGGGCGCGCGATCACCCCGGCCGCAGCCGCCGCGCGAGGATGCCGCCGCGCGCGGGAACCAGGATGTCGTAGTGCTCGGCTTGCACGATCTCGCTCACATGGCGCGGCCGGTAGGCCACGGCGTTCACGCCGCCCGCGTGGCGCAGGCTGTCGTACACGATGCCGTCGCGCCCGCCCGCCCGCGCCGCCTCGCCGAAGGCCTGTCCGGCGGCGTGGCTGTCCGGCGCGTACAGGCCGGGCTGTGCGGCGCGCTCGCCGCGCAGGTCGATGTAGTCCTCGCCCAGCAGCCGGCAGGAATAGCCGCGGAACACCCGCCGCATCTCGGCCAGCCCGCGGGCCGCCATCTCGCGGCGCAGATGGTGCGCCACCTCGGCGATGGCGGTGCGCACGGCGACGGAGGCGTACCACGCGCCCAGCTCCGCGCCGTTGAACCGCCCGCCGGCGGGGGCCGCGTGCAGGAAGGCGGCCATGGCCACACTCGCGTTCGGCACGCCGAACAGCCACTCCGCCGGCGGCAGCCGTGCCAGCCGCTCGGCCACCAGCCGGTCGTTGGTCCAGCCTTCCAGGTCCATCACCGCCGCCAGGTCCTCGGCCCGCGCCACGCCGTCGAACGCGGCGATGGGCGGGAAGCAGGAGGGGATCAGGCGCCACAGCGGCGCGGGCGGTGTCATCTCAGACGATGGCGATGTCCGCGTCCGTCAGCGGCGCGGCGTCCCGGTCCGCCGCGTTCGGGGCCATGAACAGCCCGCCGCGCGCGGCATCGAGGAAGCGGCGCACCGCCATCAGCCCGTCCTGCGTGCCGCCCGTCACCAGCGCGAGCGGCGCCTGCCCGCCGAACGGCGCCGCCGCGTGCGCCCCGCGCAGCCACGCCGCCGCCTCGGCCTCGGTCGGGAACAGGATGCGCAGCGCCTTGTGGATGCCGAGCACGGCGGAGATGCGCAGCAGCGTGTCCACCGGCAGCGTCACCCCCGCCCCGCCTCGGGCGGCGCGCGCCCAGGCATGGTAGGTCGAACGCGCCGGCAGCCCCAGCACCAGCAGCCGCTGCGCCTCGCTCAGCCCCCACAGATCGGCGATGCCGAGAAACGCCCGCATCCCCGGCCCGGACAGCCGCCGCCGGTTGGCCGGCGCGAAGCGGGCGGTGTCGAGCTGGAACGGGGTGGCTTGCGGCGTCGGCATGGCGAAGGCCGTGGCTGACATGGGCGGCGTCCTGTGTCCGGTTCGGGACATGGTGTCCAGATCCAGACCCGTCAAGCCCGCCGCCGTTCCCTCCCCCCCCACCCTTGCGGGCGGAGAGGGCTAGGGCGGGGGCTTCCCGCCGTCTTCCCCCTTGTGGTCGGCGCCCAGCGCCGCCCCACCCTTTGCGGCATCGGACTCCCGAGATTGAGGGGGCGAGCACAGACGGAAGAATTTCGAGCTAAACGCTAGCCTTGGGTTCCGTGGAGTTGGACGCTGGTGAGACCATAGCCGACCTCAACTGTTCAACAAGAAGTCTCGTCATAAGCTCATGAAGACGAGATAAGTTTAATACGCCCATCGTAGCACATTTATCTGCCTCCTGGAGGGCAATCACATATTCATCCCTATTTCTTCTAAGAAGCTCCGGTAATATGGGATCGCCGACGAGCCACGCTCCAGCCTTTACACAAAGAACAAAATAACACGCCGCTCTCGCCGTGCGGCCATTTCCATTAATGAAAGGATGAATATTGTTAATTCTCCAAAGAACGTGCGCAGCGAGTACTACAGGATCAAACGTCTCCCAATTTCGATTGATTTGATTTACAAAATCATCCAACAAGGACAACCCAAGACTATCATACAACAATCTAGAACAACGCTCCTTTTCTTCATACGGCCGATACTCGACTGCGTGCGTATGAAGGCACG
>JAKBCB010000486.1 GCA_021808185.1 Pseudomonadota bacterium | reverse complement strand
CCTCGCGCGTGAGGCCGAGGCGGTGTGCCGCCACTACCTCTCCAACGGCCGTCGCCAGGGCCGCTACTGGCTGGTCGGCGATGTCCAGAACAGCCCTGGCCGCAGTCTGTTCGTGCGGCTGACCGGGCCGGACGCCGGCTGCGGCGCCGCCGGCAAATGGACCGATTATGTTGCGCGGCGGGTTATGTTGCGGCCCCGCGCTGCACGGCCGTTTTGCGAGGGGTTGGCGGGGTTTCCGCAACATAATCTCAGCACGCGGGGGGTCGCATGATGCCCCGCGACGCTTCCGAGCTTGCGCGGCGCCTCGCCCGCGACGCCGAGGCGGTGTGCCGCCATTACCTCTCCAAGGGTCGACGCCAGGGCCGCTACTGGACGGTGGGCGACGTGCGCAACACGCCCGGCCGCTCGATGTTCGTGCGGCTGAGCGGGCCGGACTCCGGCCCTGGCGCTGCCGGGCGCTGGACCGATGCCGCCTCGGCCGAGCATGGCGACCTGCTCGACGTCATCCGTGAGAGCTGCGGGCTGGTCGAGTTCCGCGAGGTCGCCGAGGAGGCGCGGCGCTTCCTCGCGCTGCCCCGCGCCGAGCCGTCGTACGAGCCACGACCGCCCGCTCCGACCGGTTCGCCCGAGGCGGCGCGGCGCCTCTGGGCCATGACGAAGCCGCTCGCCGGCACCCTGGCCGAGGCGTACCTGCACGCCCGAGGGATTGAGACCGTCCACCATGCAGGTGCACTGCGGTTCCACCCGCGGTGCTACTATCGCCCCGACGAGCATGCGCCGGCCGAGACCTGGCCAGCGATGATCGCCGCCGTCACCGATCTTTTTGGCGCCATCACGGGTGTGCATCGCACCTGGCTTGCCTTGGACGGTTCGGGCAAGGCGCCCATCGACACCCCGCGACGAGCCATGGGCGGGCTACTCGGCCATGCCGTCCGGCTCGGCGCGGCCGGCGACGTCCTCGCGGCCGGCGAAGGCATCGAGACGATGCTGTCCCTGCGGTGTGCGCTGCCCGCGATGCCCATGGCGGCGGCGCTGTCGGCCAGCCACCTCGCCGCTCTCGAGTTCCCGGCGGCACTCCGACGACTCTACGTCGCCCGCGACGCCGACGCCGCGGGCGAGACGGCGGTCACCGCGCTCGCCGAGCGAGCCCGAGCCGCCGGCGTCGAGGTGCTGGTCCTCGCGCCGCGGCTTGGAGACTTCAACGAAGATCTGCAGGCGTTCAGCTCCGGCGCCGTTCGCGCGTCGATACGCATCCAGCTTGCCCCGCAGGACGCGGTCCGCTTCATGCGGCGAAGGATGGCCAGGGCAGGGTGACCGAAGCGGGCACCACGTCCCCGACTCACAAGGCCTTCAGGAAGGCCATGAGGTCCTTGTCCTCCTTCCAGGAGCGAGCGGGCCGTGGCTGCCCGACCTCGCAGAGCGCGACGGCGTTGGCCTTCAGCGTGAGATCGATTTCGGCATAGACGTTGGTCGTGCTGATCGATACGTGCCCGAGCCAAGCGCGGATGGTGTTGATGTCCACGCCGGCGAGGACCAGATGGCAGGCCGTCGTGGGCCGGATCACGTGCGGGGTTATCGTCCGGTTGGCCAGGCCCGGGGCCTGGGCTGCGCAACGCTCGATGAGGCGGTACACGCCAAAGCGAGTGAACGGCGTCCCGAGCCGGCTGACGAACACAGCGTCTTCGCCCGCGCGACCGGTGATCTCGCCGACAAGCGCGCGCTCGGTCTCCGACCACAGCGGGCAGTGCCGCGTCCTACCGCCCTTACCGTGCAGGGTGGCCAGATCGTGCCCGCGGTTCCGTGACCCGATTTGCAGATCGCACACCCTTAGCTGGGTGGCTTCTGAGACTCTTGCGCCGGTGTTGTAGAGGAAGAGCAGAAGCGCGTACTCGCTCCGGCCGCGCCGGGTCCGGCGGTCGGGCACGGCCAGCATCGCCTCCATCTCCGCCCGGGTCAGCCACCCGACCGGCGCCGGCATGGACCGCTTCGACGCGATGGCCCGGATGTGACCGCACCATTCGACATAGGCCGGGTCGCGGCTCCCCACGAAGCGCGCGAACGCTCGGATGGCGGCCAGTCGCTGATTGCGGGTTCGGGCGGAGCAACCTCGATCTGTCTCGAGATGGGCGAGGAACTGCAGCACGTGTCCGGACGTCAGGTCCCACACGGCCAACCGGTCGACGGGCTTGCGCACCTTCCGGCTAACGAAGGGCAGCAGCAGACTGAAGGTGTCGCGATAGCTCTTGCGTGTGTTCCGGGCGAGGTTGCGTTCGGTGACGATATATTCGCACAAGAACCGGCGGAGCCAGGGGCCGAGGGCTGCAAGGTCAGGCATGCCGCCCTCCTTCAGCATAGCGGGCGAACCGCAGCGACGCCTGCTCCAGCAGCTCTGGCGTCATCGACAGATAGACCTTCGTGCCCTCCAGATCGGCATGACCGAGATAGGTGGAGAGCACCGGCAGCAGCCGTTGCACATCTGCGCCCTGCCGATACCAGCTCGTCAGGCGATGAACCGCGAAGCTGTGCCGAAGGTCGTGCAATCGCGGGATCGTCCGGCCGCCTGCCGCGCGACCGACTCCGGCGACGCGACGCAGCACATCGAACGCGTCCTGCACGGTGCTGCTCGCGAGCCGCGTTCCGTCCTGGTTCGCCAGCAAGAACGATTCCCCTGGCGCAGGACAACCCGCTCGCTGCACGGCGATGTAGCTCGCGAGCGCCGCTGCGAGCTGAGGTCCGACCGGGACCAGCCGGCTCTTGTAGAACTTCGTGGCCCGGATGGTCAGGACGGCGTTTGCCAGATCGACGTCGGCCAAGGTGAGGCGGGTCGCCTCCCCGACGCGTAACCCCGCTCCGTACAGCAAGAGGAGCAGGGTGCGGAACGTCACCGCGTCGAGCTGGACCGCGCCGCGCCGGCTTGCCTCCACGGTCGCGGGATCGAACAGGCGCGCAAGCTCATCGCGCGAGTAGATGTAGGGCGGCGACCGAACGGGCGATCTCGGCGCTTCGTCCGGCATGGGCGAGCGGGCCGCATGGCCGCGGCTGATCGCGTGACGCCAGAAGCCCGCAAGCGCATAGTATCTGTTCTCGCGGTGACGCGTCGGCGGGCCCTCGGCCAAGTAGGTCAGGACCTGTTCTGTCGTGACCGCATCGCAGGCGGCGTCGCGATCGGCATGGTCAAGGAAG
>JAKBCB010000485.1 GCA_021808185.1 Pseudomonadota bacterium | reverse complement strand
TAACCGGGCGGCGCTACCGCTCCAGCATCCGCCCGAGCGGCCTGCCGCCGAAAATATGCACGTGGAAGTGCGGTACTTCCTGCCCCGCGTGCTCGCCGACATTGGCGAGGATGCGGTAGCCCGGCACCTCAAGTTCCAGATCGCGCGCCACGGCCCCCACCGCGCGCCAGAACCCGGCGATCTCCGCCTGGCTCGCGCGCGCGGAGAAATCCGCGAGCGAGACGAAGCGGGCCTTGGGGATCACCAGGACATGCACCGGCGCCTGCGGGTTGATGTCGTGGAAGGCGAAGGCGAATTCGTCCTCGAACACCTTCTTGCTCGGGATTTCGCCGCGCAGGATGCGCGCGAAGATGTTCTGGTCGTCGTAGGCGCCAAGGCCGCTGACCGGCATGTTCTGTCCTCCGTTGCGTCATGCTTCCCCGCCCGCGAGGGGCAGGGGGCTGCAAGTATCGTTTACGCCAACCCCTTCGACGCCTTCTCGAACGTCCCCCGGCTCAGTCGCGGCGTCGTCAGGATGCGTTCCAGTTCGCCGCGCATCAGCGCCTGCCGCGCCGGGTTCTGCCGCCGCCACGCGCCCAGCGGGTTGACCAGCCGCGCCGCCGTCTGGCTGTTGCTGGCATCCAGCGCGATGACGATGTCGGCCAGGAACCGGTAACCCTCGCCCGATGCGTCGTGGAAGCGCACCTGATTGCCCGAGGCGAACGCGCCCACCAGCGAGCGCACCCGGTTCGGATTGCGCAGGTCGAAATCCGCGTGCCGCGACAGCGCCCGCACCTCGGCCACCGTCTGCGCGCGCGGCGACATCGCCTGGATCGCGAACCATTTGTCGAGCACGAGGTCGTCCATGTGCCAGCGCGCATGGAACGCCCCCAGCGCCTCCACCCGGTCCGGCGTGTCCGTGCCGGCCAGCACATCGAGTGCTGCGAGCACGTCCGTCATGTTGGCCTGTGCGTCGAACTGCCGGCGCGCCAGCCGCACGCCCTCGCTGCCGGCGGCGGCGAGATAGGCGAGGCAGGCATTGCGCAGCGCCCGCCGCCCGATGGAACCGCCGTCCACCCGATACGGCCCGGTATCCGCCAGCCGCGCGTAGCAGTCGAGCAGCGCGGGGCCGAGCCGGGCGCCGATCTGCTGGCGGAACGCCTGCCGCACCGCGTGGATGCCGTCCGGGTCCGCCACCGCCATCTGGTCGGCGATATAGGCTTCCGAGGGCAGCGCCAGCGCCTCGGCGGCGAAGGCGGGGTCGGCCTCGGCCTGCGCCAGCGTGGCCGCCAGCGCCTCCAGCAGCCCGTCGTCCAGACGCGGCGCGCCGCCGGCCGCCACCGCGTCCAGGATCGCGCCGGTGGCGTAGGATTGCAGCGAGTCCCATCGCACGAAACTGTCGCTGTCGTGGGCCGCGAGGAAGCGCAGCCGCTCGCGCGGGATGCCGGCCAGCTTCACCGGGGCGGAGAAGCCGCGCAGCAGCGAGGCCACCGGCCGCGCCGCGACATCCTCGAACGCGAAGCTCTGCTCGCCGCCGGTCAGCAGCAGCACCCGCGTACCCTCACGCGCGGCGGTCTCGCCGGCCAGCCGTGTCGGCATCTCGCCGCCATTGGGGCCGAGCAGCCCCATCGCCACCGGGATCGGCACCGGCCGCTTGTCCGGCTGGCCCGGCGTCGGCGGGGTTTTCTGCCGCAGCGTCAGCGTGTAGCGGCGCGCCGCCGCGTCGTACTCGTCCGCCACCGAGAGTTCCGGCGTGCCCGCCTGCGCGTACCAGTCCACGAAGCCGGACAGATCGGTGCCCGACCCGTCGGAGATGGCGCGGACGAAATCCTCGATGGTGACGGCGTTGTTGTCGTGGCGGGCGAAATACAGATCCATGCCGCGCCGGAACCCCTCCGCCCCGGCCAGGGTGTGCATCATGCGCACCACCTCGGCGCCCTTCTGGTACACCGTCGCGGTATAGAAATTGTCGATGGCGATGTAGCTGTCCGGCCGTACCGGATGCGCGAGCGGGCCGTCATCCTCCGGGTATTGCGCCGCGCGCAGCCGCCGCACGTCGGCGAGCCGCTTGACCGCGCGGCTGCCCTGGTCGGCGGTGAATTCCTGGTCGCGAAAGACCGTCAGCCCTTCCTTCAGCGAAAGCTGGAACCAGTCGCGGCAGGTGACGCGGTTGCCGGTCCAGTTGTGGAAATACTCGTGCGCGACGACGGTCTCGATACCCTGGTAATCGCCGTCGGTGGCGGTTTCCGGCTTGGCCAGGACGTATTTGGTGTTGAAGACGTTCAGCCCCTTGTTCTCCATCGCCCCCATGTTGAAGTCCGACACGGCGGCGATGTTGAACACGTCCAGGTCGTATTCCAGGCCGAACACCTCCTCGTCCCAGGTCATCGAGGTTTTCAGCGCGTGCATGGCGTGGCCGCAGCGATCCTCGTCGCCGCGCCGCACCCAGATGCCGAGTTCGACGGGCCGGCCGGAGCGGGTGGTGAAATGGTCGCGCACCGCGACCAGATCGCCCGCGACCAGCGCGAACAGATAGGAGGGCTTGGGGTGCGGATCGACCCAGCGCGCCCAGTGTCGGCCACCCTCCGCCTCGCCCGCGCCGTCCGGGTTGCCGTTCGAGAGCAGCACCGGGCAGGTGGCGCGGTCGGCCACCAGCGTGACGGTGAAGCGCGCCATCACGTCCGGCCGGTCGGGGAAGTAGGTGATGCGGCGGAAGCCCTCGGCCTCGCACTGGGTGAAGAAATTGCCGCCGGAGACATACAGGCCGGAGAACTCGGTGTTCTCGTCGGGCACGATGCGGGTTTCGGTCTCCAGCACGCAGGCATCGGGCAGGCCGGGGATGGTCAGGCCGCCATCGGCGCCCACGGTGTAGGCATCGCGCGGCAGCTCCGCGCCGTCCAGCCGCAGCGCCAGCAGCGTCAGGCCCTCGCCGTCCAGATGCAGCGGCGCTGTGGCGTCCCCATGGGCCGCGTTGCGCCGCAGCGTGAGCCGGGCGCGCACGATGGTGGCCGAGGGGGTCAGGGTAAAATGCAGGTCCACCGTGTCCACCAGGAAGGCCGGCGGGCGATAATCCTCCCGCCGCACGGCGGCGGGGGCGGCATCGCGTTGGCTGTCCTGCATGAAATTTCCTCCGGCGTGGCGTTCTGCTGGCGTCACTATGCCGGCGCGCGCGCGCCCCGGCACCTGACAATTCGCGACGGCTGGGACGTGGCGC
>JAKBCB010000484.1 GCA_021808185.1 Pseudomonadota bacterium | reverse complement strand
CCGCTCCAAACCGACAGAACCCGGCAGCGGCTCGCGGCCGGCTTGACAGGCGGCACCGGGGCCGCAATAAAAAATCCAGCAATAATATGATGATTCCGGTATAGACTGAGCCGGGAGGAAACGCTGTGTTGGGAACCGCCACCCCGGATCATGCCGCCTCGCCCGCGCCCGGTGGCGCGCTGCTCGACGCGCGCGGCATCGCCAAATCGCTGGGCGCCGGCGCCAGCCGGATCCAGGTGATCGCCGATGTCGGGCTGACCGTCGCGCCCGGCGAATTCGTCGCCGTTGTTGGTCCCTCCGGCTGCGGTAAGACCACGTTGCTGATGTGCCTCGCCGGTCTCTACCCGTGCGATGGCGGCACCGTCACTTGCCTCGGCCGCCCGGTTCACGCCACGCCGCCCGGCCTGTCCGTGGTGTTCCAGGATTATTCCCGCTCGCTGCTGCCGTGGAAAAGCAATCTCGAGAATGTCGTGTTCGGCATGCGCCGCCTTACCGACCTGTCCGCCGCGGCGCGGCGAGACGCCGCGCGCGACCTCCTTGCGTCGGTCGGGCTCAGCGGATTCCAGGACCGCTATCCCTGGCAGGTCTCCGGCGGGATGCAGCAGCGGGTCGCGATCGCGCGCGCTCTGGCGGCCCGCTCGCGCCTGTTGCTGCTGGATGAACCGCTGGCGGCGGTGGACGCGCAGACCCGCGCCGAACTGCAGGACCTGCTGCTGGACCTCGCCGCCCGCTACCAGCAAAGCTGCCTGCTGGTCACGCATGACGTGGACGAGGCGGTCTATCTCGCCGACCGCGTCGTGGTGCTGTCGCGCCGGCCGACCCGGGTGGTGGAGGAAATCACGGTGCCGCTACCCAAGCCGCGCGACCAGATCGCCACGCGCGAGGAGCGGCACTATCTCGACATCCGCCACCAGGTGCTCGAACGCATCCGTGCCATGAAGGTTGCCGCATGAACCGCCCCCGCGCCTTGCTGCTCGCGTGCCTGATCACGCTGACCCCGCTGGGCGCCGCGCGGGCCGCCAGCCTGACCACGCTCCGCGTCGGTTATCTCAGCTTCATCGATACCATCGTGTTGTTCCATGCCCAGCACGCGGGGTATTTCAAGCGCGCCGGGCTGCGCGTGCGCAGCTTGCGCGTGAACGACGGACCGGCGGTGATCGCGGCGGTGCGGTCCGGCTCGGCCGAGATCGGCCTGACCGCGGCCACGCCGGTCGCGATCGCCTTCGAACACGGCCAGAGCCTTTCGCTGTTCGCCACCTCCACCTTCGAACTCTGGCCGCCTTCGCCCAATCTGGTCACCCTGGTGGCCTCGAAGCGCTCCGGGATCACCACGCTGGCGGGGCTCAAGGGCAAGACGATCGCCAGCAACGCGCAATCCAGCGCCTGCATGATCGCGATCGCGCAGCACCTCGCCACCGCCGGTCTGTCGATCCAGGACGTGAAGGTGCTGATCGTGCCGTTCCCGAACATGATGGCCGCCCTGGCGCTGGGCGAAGCCGACGCGGCCTGCACGGTGGTGCCGTTCCTGATCGCGATGCAGGACAACCCCGCGGTCGCGCCGGTGGTACTGGCGCGCGGTACCGTCGCCGGGCTCGACAAGCTGCATCGGCTTGCGGTGGCGGGCTATTTCGCCCGGCCGCGATGGATCGCCAAACATCGCGCGGTGCTGGCGCGGTTCCTGACCGCGATGCAGGCGGCGCAAAACGACCTCGATGCCCACCACGCGCTGTTTCGCGCCGATCTGGTGAAATATTTCCACATGCCGCCGGGCTTCGCCGCCAAGGTACCGTTCGCGCTGTCCACCTCCAGTCTGGTCGCGCACCCGGCGGACTACCAGCCGCTGTTCGACGCGCTGCATCGCGCCGGGCTGCTCGCACGGCCGCTGCCGGCATCGCAGCTTGTGACCACCATCACCCCGTGACCATCGCACCGTGACACCAGGAAAGGATCGGCCGATGCCCCGTCGCCTTGCCGTTTTGTGCGCCCTGCTGCTTCTGGCCACGCCGACCTTCGCGCAAACCACCGTGACGGTCGCGTTCCTCCGCGACATCAACAATCTCCCGCTGTTCCACGCGGAAGCGACCGGCATCTTCGCCCGCTACGGGATCAAAGTGGTGAACCGTCCGCTGAACGACGGCGCGGCGGCGGCGGCCGCCGTGGTCAGCGGGGCGGCCGATATCGGCTATGCCGCGGTGGCGATCCCGATCGCCGCGCGCGACGCCGGCCAGCCGTTGCGGATCTTCATCAGCAACAACTACGAGATTTATCCCTACACGCCAGACATGACGGTGCTGCTGGCTACCGGGGCTTCGGGCGTGAAGACGGTGGCCGGTCTCAAGGGCCGCAAGGTGGTGGTGAACGCGATCTCCGGCGGCTGCGCGCTGATGCTGTTCGATCAGTTGCGCCAGGCCGGCGTGCCGCGCGCGGCCGTGCATATCCTGGTCGCCCCGTTCCCGCAGATCCCCGCAATCCTGCGGCTGCACGAAGCAGCGGCGGCCTGCACCGTGCAGCCGTTCTGGGCCATGATGCAGCACGATGCCGCGCTCGCCCCGGTTGTGCTCGCCACCGGCACCCTGGCCGGGCAGAAGCCGGGCGCAAGCGACGTACTAAGCGGCTATTTCGCCTCCACGACATGGCTGACGGCGCATCGCGCGCTGGCCGGACGTTTCCTCGCCGCGCTGCGGCAGGCGACGCGCGAACTGGCGCACAAACCGGCGCTATATCGCGCCGGGCTGGTGAAATATTTCGGCCTCAAACCCGAAATCGCGAATCGGATCAGCATGGAGCTGACACCGGACCGGATGGTGGCTCGTCCGGCGCAGTACCGCTCGATCCTGCACGCCATGGCGCAGTCGCACATGCTGCGACAACCGCTGACGGCGGAGCAGTTGGTCGAGACGGTGCTCCCGCCGCCAGGCAAATGATTCCGGCCTCGGCCCGCGCCTTGCGGCTGGCGAAGGCCGCAACGGGGCTGGGCCTGTTCTTCCTCGGCTGGCAGGCGCTCGCGCTATCGGGCGCGACCAGCACGGCGTTCTTCCCGACCGTGCCGATGATCGCGCGCGCGCTTGCCGCATTGCTCGCCGATCCGGGATTCTGGGCCGATATCGCGGCCAGCCTGGCGCGCTTGTCGGGCGGATTGGCGCTGGCGATCGCGGCCGGGCTCGGGTTGGCGCTGGCCGCGGCGGATCTGCCACCGCTGCGGC
>JAKBCB010000483.1 GCA_021808185.1 Pseudomonadota bacterium | reverse complement strand
TGGCGGCGGCGCGACGTCACGCCATCAGCAACCGCGCTTGCAGAAGATTGAGCGCGCGCGTGATGTCATCCACCAGCGCCGCGCCGGCGATCTGACGGATTTCGAGATTCTTTTTCTCGATGTCGGCGGACACGCGCCGAACCAGGCGTGCGCCATCGCTGGTGAGCAGGATGCGCTGCATCCGCCGGTTGCCGGGGGCGGGAACGCTGCTGACGAAACCGAGCCGCTCCAGCTCCTTGAGCATGCGCAGCAGGCTTGGCATCAACAGCATCGCCCGCGCCGACAGGCTGGTCTTGTCGAGCGGCTCGGTGCGGCTGAGCGCGCGAAGGATGCGCCATTGCTGCTCGCTCACCCCATGCGCCCGCAGCACCGGCCGCATCAGCGCCATCACCGCCTCGCGCGCCCGCAGCAGGCTGACCGCCAATGCTTTTTCATGCAGCGCTGTTTCATGGGGTGCTGTCTCTTGCGGCACCACCTCGCGCGGAATTTCCGCCTCCCGCGCCGCGGCTGCTCGTCTGCTCGTCGAACCACTGGCCAAGCTGGCTGTCCCGCGCTAACTTGCCATCAACTTAACATGTTATGTAACGGCGTGGCGAGCCTCTCTTCGCTGAACCTGCCGCAAGGCCGCGCCCCGGGGAGAACGCACGCCATGACCAGCCCGTCCGCGGCCGCGCAGCAGGTTCCGCTCGCCTATGACGCCGACATCGTGGTGGTCGGCGGCGGGCCAAGCGGATTTGCCGCGGCGCTGCAATCGGCCCGGATGGGTGCGCGCGTCATCCTCGTCGAATCGCTCGACATGCCTGGCGGCGTCCACACCAGCGGGCTGCAGGGTTCCGCCGATGTCGGCGTCGGCGGCATCCATACCGAGCTGATGCGCCGCTTTGCCGAGGCCGGCTACATCTACACCGCGACGCACGACACCCATCCCGGGTGGGCCGGCAACCCGCTTGCGCATTACGAGCAGAACAAGGCGCCGGATTCCGAGTTCCGCCGGATGAGTTTCAACCCCGAAGGTGCGGGCTGCGTCATGGCGGACATGCTGCACGCGGCGGGCGTGCGCACGCTCTACGGCACGCGTTTCGTCGATGTGGTTCTCGACGAGCACAGCGGAAATGACAGCATCTCGCGCATCATCGTTGAAAATGCCAGCGGACGTCAGGCGATTGCCGGGCGCATCTTCATCGAGGCGACCGGCACCAGCGAACTCGTCGCGCGTGCCGGCGCGCCGTTCGTTCGCGGCGGCGGCGGACAGCCCAGCACCGCGGAGTGGGACGGCGTGCAACGCCCGATCCCGGGCGGGCTGCTCTGGATCATGACCAATGTCGATTTCGCAGCCCTGCGGCGCCACCAGCTCGACGCGAAGGACCCGACGCTCGCCAAGGTCATGTCCGAAGCGGTCGCCGCCGGCGATCTTCCCGCCGGCCTGTATCGTCCGCGCATGGGCGGGCGCAACGTCTATGGCGAGATGTATATCGGCCACCCGACACTGGACATGAGCCCGATCGCCGCCGACGGAACCTATGTTTTGTGGCAGAACGTGCCGTATGAATGGGCGCTGCACATGGACGACAGCGCCGATGACAATGCGCGCGCCCGCCAGGCGCTGCGCGGACTGATCAACGCCGAAGCGCACTTCCTGCGCAAATACGTTCCCGGATTCGGCAGCGCCACGCTCGCGAATGTCGGGCGCTTCGTCGGCGTGCGCGACGGGCGCCATCCGATCGGCGAATATGTCTTCAATCTCGATGACGTGCGCAACGGCCGCCGATTCCGCGATGCCGTCACCCGGCCGATGAACAAGGTGTTCTACTGGGGCGGCCACCAGAAACATGAGTTCGAAGTGTCATATCGCTGCTTCCTGCCGAAGCGGATCGACAACATGCTGCTGACCGGCGCGTCCCTGTCGTTCGAGTACGACACGCTGTTCATGGTCATGCGCAATTTCCCCTGGTGCACCCAGACCGGCGAAATCGCCGGATATGTCGCGGCGCGCTGCATCGAGAAGAACATCAAGCCGAAAGAATATGAATTCACCACGCCCTATTTCTGATCTTCGACGGGCGCGAGGAGGGACGTCATGAATATGCCATATCGTGTCAGCATGAAGCGGGCCTTCCTGCTTGCCGCAGCCGCGCTCGCCATCGGCACGGCAGCGCATGCCGAGCCGGTGAAAATCGGCGTCTCGCCGGTGGCAAGCTCGGGTGCCGTGTTCGTCGCGCTCGAGAACGGCTATTTCAGCGAACAGGGGCTGGAGCCGACGCTGGTGTTCTTCCAGGCGGCCCAGCCGGTCGCGGTCGCCGCGGCGTCCGGCGACATAGATTTCGGCTCGACGGCGCTGACGGCGGGCTTCTACACCATGGCCGGCCAGGGCATCCTCAAGATCATCGCCGCGCAGTCGCATGAAATGCCCAATTATCAATCCAACGCCTTCATCGTCTCCAACAAGGCCTATGACGCCGGCTTCCGCCGCATCACCGACATGTCCGGTCACTCGGTGGGGGTGAACGCGGTGGGGTCCAGCACGCATTACTCGCTGGGGCTCATGGCCGAAAAATACAAGGTGCCGCTGAAGAGCCTGAAAATCGACCCGCTGCAGAGCTTCGCCAACCAGGTCTCGGCGCTGCTCGGCGGACAGGTCGATTCGATCGTCATTCCATCGACCATCGCCAATCCGCTGGTCGAAAAGGCGCAGGCGCATCTGATCGCCTATGTCGGCGATGAAACCCCGTGGCAGATCGGCGCCCTGTTCACCTCCACCAGGATGGCCGACACCAATCCCGGCCTCACCCGGCGCTTCCTGCTCGCCTATAAAAAGGGCGCGGCGGCCTTCCACGATGCCTTCGCCGGCTCGCACGGAAAAGCCACCAGCAGCCCGGAAGCACAGAAGATTCTTCTGATTCTCGCGAAATACACGAAGCAGTCTGCGGAGACGCTCGCTTCCTCCATCCCCTACATGGATCCCGAGGAACGGCTCGACGTCGCCGACATCCATCACCAGATCGCCTGGTACAAGGCGCATCACCTGCTGGCGCCGGGCATCGATCCGGCAAAGGTCATCGACAGCAGATACGCCGTGCCGCTGGCGCAACAATAGCACGTGATGACCGCAGGTGGCACTACCGGAGGTCTGAATCACGTGCTCAGACAACGCACGTGATGACCGCAGGTGGCACTACCGGAGGTCTGAATCACGTGCTCAGACAACGCACGT
>JAKBCB010000482.1 GCA_021808185.1 Pseudomonadota bacterium | reverse complement strand
AAACCACGTCGGTGCTGGCGGCGGTCGCTGATCAGTCGCGAGCGAACGGCGTCACCGTGCGCGCCATGGCCCCTACCAGCAGCGCCGCCGGCACGCTGGGCGAAGCGTTGGGTGCGAAATCGACCACCGTCGCTGCGGTGCTGCACGAACAACAGCAGAAGCCAGCGCCGGCAGGCACGCGGGAAATCTGGATCGTCGATGAAGCGGGTATGGTGTCCGCCCGTGACATGAAAGACCTGCTGGCGCGTGCCGAGCGCGCGGGCGCGACGGTCATTCTCAGCGGCGACACGCGCCAGATCGGTTCAGTGGGCGCGGGCGCGGCATATTCGCAGCTTTCCGCCGGCGTCCGGCCAGAGCACCGTCACATGCTGACGCAGATCGTGCGCCAGCGTGACGAGGGCCTGCGCGAGGCTGTCTATCTGGCCCTGTCGGGACAGGTCCGCGCGGCCTTGAAGAAAGCGGACACGCAGGAGATCAAGGGCCGCGCCGAACAGATCCAGACCGCTGCTGCGCGTTATCAGCAGGCGCAGGCCGCCGGTCAATCGGCGCTGGTCGTGACCCTTTCCCGTGCCGATCGCGCGGACGTGAATCGCGCTGTTCACGATCTGCGTGCGGCATCCGGTCAGGTGCGCGACATGCGCGAGGTCCAGGTCCTCGATAGCAAGCAGTGGACGGCGGCGCAGCGGTCCGACGCCGCGCGCTACCAGGCCGGCAACGTCATCGTATGGAGCGCGGCGCACCGTAGCGGACCCGACAAGGGCGAGCAGACGGCCGTCGTCGAAAGTCGCGACGGCATGATCACCGTCGCGCGCGAGAACGGCGAGCGCTGGACATTCAATCCGCGCGGTGGCTCTACACGTTTCGATGTGTTCGATGCGCGCACGCTCGATGTAGGCCGTGGCGATCAGATCGTGACCCGCAGCGCGATGCGCAACGCCGATGGCGAACGCCTGTCGAACGGGACGCGGCTGGAGGTCACGGCGGTACACGCCGACCGACTGACCGTGCGCGACGAGAAAGGCGCGACGCATCAGATCGACACGCGCCGTGGCCTGCACCTCGATCACGGCTACGGCATGACGGCCGATCAGGCGCAGGGCAAGACCGTGGACGTCGCCATCGGCGTGATGCGTAGCGGCCAGGAAAACCTCGCCGATCAATCGCGCCTGTACGTCTCGATCAGCCGCGCACGCGACCACGGCGTTGTGATCACCGACGACGCCGAAAAGCTCGCCGCCGTGCTCGAACAAAACACCGGTGCGCGGCATCAAGCGCTCGAAACTGACCGCGACCCGCCGCTGCCCGGCGAACTGGCCGAGTGGCTGGCCGAGCGTGAAGCCGAGCGCGAGCGAGCAGAGCGTCTGCCGGTCCTGCCGCCGATGCAGACGCCGACCAATGCCGATCCCGAGATCGGCCACGTCGATCCAGATCTCGATCGCGGCGACCACGAATACAACAGACCCGAGTTTGGTTGATCCACTGCCACTGCATTAGGTACTGAGTACACAACATGGAGCAACCAATGACTACCCCTAGAATCAAACCTCACGTGCTGGAAATCGCAATCGGCGCCGCGCTCGGCGCAGGTACCGGCTTGGCCGTCGCCTCGTCGCTGCTCGTTCTCTCACACGCCCCGGCGGCTACGTTGTGGCCGCCCGCCATCCTGGCGATGCGAACGGGCTGGCTGCGGTTTCAGTCCGGCCTGATGTTCGGATCGGTGGCGGTGGCCGCGGGCTGGGGCGGCTTCATCGCCGCGCGCCAGAAAGCCGAACAACACGTCCGTGGCACGCGCTATTACCCGCGCGCAGGCGAGGCGCTGGATGCGCTTCAAGATCTGGAGCGCACACGCATGAGCGCGGCACAACGCGCCGGCAAAATCCACGGCCTCACCATCGGCGGCGTCGAGCTTGCGCGTCAGACGGAAGTGGGGCACGGCCTGATGGTCGCGCAACCGAATAGCGGAAAAACGACTCTCTTGGCGGACGCGCTGGACCACTCGCTGGCACGCGGCGACAAGGTTTTGTCGCACGATCCGAAAGCCGAAGTTGTCGCCACGCATTATCGTGATGACGGCTCGGTGGTCATTCTCGGACCTTGGGATTCCCGCGCTGCGGTCTGGTCGCCGGCGGACATCGACAGCCCGGCACTGGCGGACGAATTCGCATCGAGCATCTGCGGAGCAGCGGATGCGAAGGGTCCGAACGCCTACTTCCACATCAGCGCCAGCGCCATCCTGGCCGGCCTGATCAAGAGCTACATGCTTGACGGATTACAGTGGACATGGGCGGATCTTGCACACTGGATCGAGGACGGGCCGATCGCGATGATCAGGCGCGCGGCCACTGGCGACGGTCGCGTGCGCCAGGTCATCCCAGGCGCGTTCCCGCCGCCCAGACAAGACGGGCAGGCGTCCGCGCCGAGACTGTCGGGCGGTGAGAACTCGGTCATCTCGACGCTCGCGGCATCGGCGACGCTGCTCCAGCAACTTGCTGCCGTGGACCGTTCGAGGCCTGACGCGTTGCGCTTCAGCTTTCGCCGCTGGCTGCTGAATGAAGATCATCAGCAGGTCAGGCTCGTGATTCTCAACTCCAGCGCCGAATACGCCACCGCATCGGCCGCGCTGTGGGGCGCAATGCTGTCCACGATCTCGGCAACGATTTCGGCGCGCATGCCCAACCTCGACACGGATTCTCCCGGTGCGCTGTGGCTGATACTCGATGAGTTCCCACAACTTGGTGCTTGCGGCATCGCCAAAATATTGACCATCGCCGAGGTCGGCCGTAGCAGAGGTTGCCGCGTCTGGGCTGCGTTGCAAAACGAATCACAACTCGCGGCGCGCATGGGCATCGAGGCGGCCGCGCCCGTCCTCTCAATGGCCGGGACTCGTGTGTATCTGAAATGCAGCGATGATGATGCTGCGACGGTCAGCCGGCGCTATGGCGACCGCGAAATCCAGAGGATCGAAACCACCGCATCGCAAGGCGCGGTGCAGGGCAAGCGCAGCACGCATGAGACGCTGCCGGCGATCTTGCCTGCCGCGCTGACCGCGCTGATACCCGACGCGACCGGGGTCTGGCTGATCTTGGGTCGCGGGGCGCTGCTCGGCAAGCTTCATCATGTCTTCGGCCCGCGCCGGCCGAAGATCGCGCCACCGTACCTCGAGGCACAAGACTGGCGCACCGGCACACTGCCGCGTCCGACGCCCGCGGATCCAGTG
>JAKBCB010000481.1 GCA_021808185.1 Pseudomonadota bacterium | reverse complement strand
CGCCGCCCGCAGCCTGCGAAGGCGACCAGCCCGGCATAGATGCCGATCATCGCGAAGCCGCCGAGAAAGGCCGGGGAACTCGATGCCTGCAGCCGGATCGCGCCGAGCTGCACGCCATAGAGCGCGCGCAACCCTGCCGCGTGCAGAGCCAGGCCGAACGCCACCGTCACCGCCGGGCCGATGATGGTGCAGCGGATGATCGCCGCGCGCATCCGCGCCTCCGCCCGCATGAAGCCGGCGGCGAACGGCGCCGCCGAGCCGACCAGCGACCGCAGCGAGGCGAGTGGCGTCAGTCCCGGCCACAGGCCGTGCATGAATCCGCCCACGAACATGAATAGAAAGGCGAATCCCGGATTGTAGCGGTCCATCCGCACCCCGCGGCGCAGCGCTGCCAGCCCGATGATCACCAGCCCCGCGACCTTGAGCACGGCGATGATCGTCTCGTGATGGCCGATCATGTCGGAAAGCCACATCTCCGGCGTGGTTTCCACCAGGATCAGCCAGGCGGCCATCGCTGCCTCCGGCCAGGCGAGCGCCGCGGCCCCCGCGAGGCCGAGCGCCACAAGATCCTGCAAGGGCCCGATTGCCTGCGGCGCAAGGGCCAGCAACGCTGCCGCCCCACCGAGAATTGCGGTCACGGCGGCGACCGCTCTCCCCCGCGCCAAACCGCCGGTCACGGCAGGGCGAGGATCGTATAGTGTTCGTCCGGCCCGGGTTCCGCGGCCGTTGCGGAAAATCCGGCGGCGGCAAGATGCGTCTGCGCCTCGGCCGGGGTCATCCGCCGCGCCATCGGCGCGCCGATTGCACCGGGCCCGGCCGGATCGTATTCGGCGATGAACAGCGCGCCGCCAGGGGCGATG
Source organism: Pseudomonadota bacterium (assembly GCA_021808185.1). Classification (GTDB taxonomy): domain Bacteria; phylum Pseudomonadota; class Alphaproteobacteria; order Acetobacterales; family Acetobacteraceae; genus CAJCJG01. The sequence continues at coordinate 2,362 of JAKBCB010000481.1, read as the reverse complement.
GCGGCACGGATCGCGCGCAGCGCCGCATCCCTGTCCTGTATGTGATGCAGCGCATCGGTCAGCATGACCCGGTCTGGTGCCGTGGGAAGCGCTGGCAGCGCCTCGGCCCGTCCCACGATCGTCTCCAAAATCAGGCCGCGCCGCGCCGCCTCGGCGGCGGCATGAGCGAGGGATGCCGGATCAGGGTCCATCGCCAGCACACGCGCGCCGAGAGCCGCGTATTCAAGCGCGAGCGCGCCCGTGCCGGCGCCGACATCGAGCACGGTCATGCCGGCTTCAAGTCCCGCCCGCGCCGCCCAGACGGCGGCGAGATGCCGCTTCTCTGCCTGCCGCGCGACAAGCCGTTCGAGCCGCGCGGCATCTGCCCTGGGTTGATTTTCCGCCTGCATCGGCCAACCCTAGCCGAAGCCAAGGGATCGACAAACCGAAATGATTCTCCACGCCTCAACGACCGGCACCGGCCCGGATGTCATTCTCCTGCACGGACTGTTCGGCGCCGGGCGCAATCTCGGCGTCATCGCCCGTGGCCTCGCGGCGCAGTTCCGCGTCACCACCCTTGACGCCCGCAACCATGGCGACAGCCCGCACGATGCAGACATGCGTTACCGGGCCATGGCGGAGGACGTTGCCGAGACGATGGAGTCGCTCGGCATCGCCTCTGCCCGCGTGATCGGGCACTCGATGGGCGGCAAGACGGCGATGACGCTGGCGCTCACCCATCCTGCCCGCGTTACCCGCCTCGCCGTGCTTGATATTGCGCCGATCGCCTATGGTCACGAGCATCTCGGCTATATCCGGGCAATGCGCGGCCTCGCGCTGCATCCCGGCCTGACGCGGCAGGAGGCTGACGCCGCTCTCGCGGCCACCGTTCCGGAGCCGGCGCTGCGGGGTTTCCTGCTACACAATCTCGTGCTCGGCGCGGCGCCGCGCTGGCGCCTTGGCCTTGCGGAAATCGCCGGCGCGATGAACGACCTGGTCGGCTGGGCCGATCCGGCGCCGGATGCGCGCTACGATGGCCCGGCGCTGTTTGTCGCCGGTGCCGCATCGTCTTATGTGCCGCAGGCATCGCATGACGCGATCCGCACCCGCTTCCCACAGGCCCGGATCGAGACCATCGTCGGTGCCGGCCACTGGCTTCACGCCGAGAAGCCGAGCGAGGTGCTCGCGGCGCTCGAGCCTTTCCTGCGCGGCTAAAGCCGCAGCCCGCCCATGGCGCAGAGATGGGCCCAGTGCTCCGGGCTGACCGGTCCGACCGAAAGGCGCGAGAGGCGCACCAGTGCCAGGTCGGCCAGCGCCGGATCGGCCTTGATCGCGGCCAGGCTCACCGGATGCGGCACCGGCGCCACGGCCTTCATGTCCACAGCCACCCAGTCGCCGGACTCGGCGGTCGGGTCCGGATAGGCTTCCCGCACCACCTCCACCACGCCGACGATCTCGCGACCGATATTGGAGTGGTAGAAGAAGGCACGGTCGCCGACGCGCATTGCCTTCAGGTTGTTCTTCGCGGCGTGGTTGCGCACGCCGGTCCAGGGTTCGACACCGTTGGCCACCTGCTGGTCCCAGGAGAACGCGTCCGGCTCGGACTTGACCAGCCAGTAATTCACGGCGTCAGCGTGCCGTCGCGCAGAACAGTGCGGAAGCCCTTTATCTCGACCGCGCCGAACAGTCCGGCCTTGCTGTAGGGATCGTTCGCGACGAGCGCCTCGGCCGCGGCGCGGTCCGCCGCCTCGTAGACGATCATCGAGCCGCAGGGATTCCCGTCGTCGTCCAGCATCGGGCCGCCAAACAGGATGCTCGACTTGATACTGTCGAGATAGGCGAGGTGGTCGGGGCGGACCTGCTTGCGCAGGGCGAGACCGTCCTTGCGGTCATGGGCGATCAGGAGGAACTGCATGGGACTGGCTCCATTCTGGCGTTTTCTCTGGGCTCCAGCATAGCGGCGGATCGCTCAACGCCAAGATGTGATCGCGCGAACCGGGTGCGCGCGAGGGGCGGGGGGTGTCAAAAATACAAATTCGTATTAGACAATCTATCAATGGACCGTTCAGCAATTACGGAATACGCGGGAGACGTGCCGGGCGGCGCGGTCGCCGTTCCGACGTCGAAAACCGGGGCCTGGCTGCATCGTTTTGCCAACCCCGGCCGCTTTCAGCGCCTCGTGCAGCCCATCATTCCCTGGATTGGCTGGACGGCGCTGGTCGTTTGCACGGTCGGACTCGTCTGGGGCTTCTTCTTCGCCCCGGCCGACTGGCAGCAGGGTATTGCCTCGCGCATCATGTATGTCCACGTGCCGGCGGCCTGGGTGGCGATGAACGGCTACGCCGCGCTGGCGATCTGCTCTCTTCTCTCGATCGTGTGGCGG
>JAKBCB010000480.1 GCA_021808185.1 Pseudomonadota bacterium | reverse complement strand
CTGAATTCCAGTGTCGTGCAGGCCAATGCCGGCAGCGACGACGGCCAGACCTACCTGGCAACCCGTGTCGCCGGCGCCGGCGGCTATCTGCTGAAAAGCTGGGACCGCGGCAGCCAGATGACGATCGTGCGCGACCCGCACTATTACGGCGGCTGGAAGGCGCATCCGATCGACCGGATCCACTGGATCATCGCCAACGACGAAGCGACCGTGAAGTCGCTTGCCGCTTCCGGCGAGCTGACCATGACCAGCCAGTTCCAGGCGCCGGAGACCTACGAGGCGCTGGCCAAGATGCCGCGCATGAAGATCGCAAAGCAAGACACGGCAACCGCCTTCTACCTCAAGCTCGATGCCCAGAAGGCGCCGACCGACGACGTGCATATACGCCGCGCCATCGCCTGCGCCACCGACTACGACACCATCCGCAGCACGATCCTGCCGGGCGGCGAGCTCGACGGGCCGCTGCCCAAGGTGTTCGCCGACTATCATGCGAACGACCTGCCAAAGCCGAAATTCGATCTGCAATGCGCCAAGGACGAAGTGGCGAAAAGCAAGTATGCCGGCAAGGGGGATATCCCGCTGGTGCTGCAATACGTCGCCGGCACCAAGTTCGAGGAGGATATCGCCCTGCTGATGCAGTCGAACCTGGAGCAGGTGGGCTTCAAGGTGACGCCGCAGCCCGATCCGTGGAACCGGGTGACGCAGCTTGCCGCCAAGGTCGACACCTCGCCGAACGTGTCGGAGGTGTTCTTCGGCCCGACCTATCCCAGCCCGGATTCGATGTTCTTCACCCAGTATGACAGCAAGGCCGCGGGCACCTGGGCCTCGCTGGAATGGGTGAACAGCCCGGAGATCGACGGGCTGATCGACAAGGCCCGCGCCACCGGCGACAAGGCGCAGCAGGTGGCGATCTACAAGGAATTGCAGCACAAGCTTGTCGACATGCAGTCCGATGCGTTCCTGGAAACCCAGACCGTCCGGCATGCCGAGGACAAGTGCCTCAGCGACTACCGCGCCATCCCGATGCAATCCTTCGACTACGACTTCAAGCTGTACAGCTGGAACTGCAACTGAGCGACCGGCGGCGCGGTCGGTGGAATTCCTGCTGTTCCTGCTGCGGCGGGTGCTGTGGTCGCTGCTCGTGCTGGTGGGGCTTTCGGTCGTCATCTTCCTGATCGCGCGCGCGGTGCCGGGCGATCCGGCGCGGATGGCGCTCGGCCCCACCGCGACGCAGGAACAGGTGACCGACCTGCGCCACAAGCTCGGGCTCGATCGGCCGCTGATCACGCAGTACGGATTGTTCGTCGCCGCGCTGTCGCAAGGCGATCTCGGCCGGTCGCTGCTCACCGAGCGGGCGGTGACCGACGATATCCGCGAATCCTTCGCTGCCACCTTGGAGCTCGTGCTGGCGACGATCTTCCTCGCGCTCGCCGCCGGCCTGCCGCTCGGCATCGCCGCCGCCCGCTGGAAGGATCGCTGGCCCGACACCGCATCGCGGCTGGTGGCGATCCTGGGCGCGGTCACGCCCACCTTCTTCCTGGCGCTGCTGCTGCAACTTCTCGCCGGCTACGTGCTGCATGTGCTGCCGACCACCGGGCGGCTCGATCCGGCCGATCCGTTCCACGCTGACATCACTGGGCTGATCACGCTCGACTCGCTGCTGGAAGGCCGGTTCGCGGTGACGCTCGACGCGCTGCGCCACCTGCTGCTGCCGGCCACCGCGCTGGCCGCGGCGACGATGGGCCAGATGGCGAGACTGACCCGCGCCTCCATGCTGGAAGTGATGAGCCAGGACTATATCGAGGCCGCCCGCGCCTTCGGCATTCCCGACTGGCTGCGGGTGCTGAAATACACGCTGCGGCCATCCTTCGTGGCGCCCCTGACGATCCTGGGGCTGGAATTCGCGTCGATGATCGGCAACGCATTCGTGGTGGAACTGGTGTTCTCCTGGCCCGGCATGGCAGCCTACGGCATCCGCACCATCCTGCAGAAGGATCTGAATGCGGTCATGGGCGTCGTCATGGTCTCGGGCGCGTTCTTCGTCGGCGTCAATCTCGTCATCGACCTGCTGGTCGGCCTGGTCGATCCGCGCATCCGCATCCGTGGTGCCCGCGCGTGAGCGAGCCGCCCCGCCTGTCCGCCGGCTATCTGCGCTGGTACCGCTTCTCCCGCAATCCCACCGCGGTGATCGGGGCGGCGATCGTGCTGATCTGCATCGCCGCCACGATCCTCGCGCCCTGGATCACGCCGTTTCCCAACGCGGTGAAGGCGGTGGTGGATTTCCGGTCCCGTCATTTGCCGCCATCGGCGCTGCACTGGTTCGGCACCGACGATGTCGGCCGCGACATCCTGACGCGCGTGATCTTCGGTTACCGCGTCTCGCTGCTGCTGGTGGTCGTCGTGCTCGGCACCGCGGTTCCGTTCGGCGCCATCCTCGGCATGCTCGCCGGCTATTACGGCGGCTGGGTGGAGATCGCGATCATGCGGACGACCGATATCGCGCTCGCCATCCCGCCGCTGGTGATGGCGCTCGCAGTCGCCGCGGTGCTGTCGCCCAGCCTGTTCCACTCCATGCTCGCCATCGCGATCCTGTGGTGGACGTGGCACGCGCGGCTGGTCTATTCGCTCGCCCGCCAGTTGCGCACGCAGGAATACATCGAGGCGGCGCGCATGGTCGGCGCCGGGCCGCTGCATATCCTGTTCCGCGAACTGCTGCCGAACTGCCTGCCGCCGATCGTGGTGAAGTGTTCGCTCGATGCGGGGTTCGTCATCCTGGTCGGCGCGTCGCTGTCCTTCCTCGGCCTCGGCATCCGTCCGCCCACCCCCGATCTCGGCACGATGGTCGCGACCGGCGCCGCCTACCTGCCCGAGAAGTGGTGGGAGTCGGTGCTGCCCGGCTGCGCCATCCTGTTCGTGGCACTCGGCTTCAACCTGCTCGGCGACGGCCTGCGCGACGTGTTCGACGTGCAGGAGGTGCGATGACCGAGCCGCTCCTCAGCGTGCGCAATCTCTCGGTCGAGTTCACCACCTACGGGCGCGTGAACGCCGTCCTGCACGGCGTCACGCTCGCGGTACCGGAGCGTTCGCAGGTCGCACTCGTCGGCGAAAGCGGCTCCGGCAAGACGGTGACGATGAAGGCGATCATGGGCCTGCTGCGCGAGCCGCCGGCGCGTGTCACCGCGGGCGAAATCCTGTTCGACGGGCGCGACTTGCTGCGCGCATCCCGG
>JAKBCB010000479.1 GCA_021808185.1 Pseudomonadota bacterium | reverse complement strand
ATCACGGCGCCGGGGGCGATCGCGTTGACGCGGATATTGTCCGGCCCGAATTCGCGCGCGAGGCTGCGCGTCAGCCCCATCACCGCCGCCTTGGCGGTGGTGTAGGCGATCATGCGCCCGCCGCCGGCCATCCAGGCGATCGAGCTGAAATTGATGATCGCCCCGCCGCCGCGCGCGCGCATCTGCGGATGCACCGCCTGGGCGGCGAAGAACTGGTGGCGCAGGTTCACCGCCATCGCCCGGTCCCAGTATTCCGGCGTCACCGCGTCCACGTCGTGCCGCTCGTCGTTGGCGGCGTTGTTGACCAGCACGCCGATATCGCCGATGCGCGCGGCGGCCGCGGCGATCGCGGCGCGCAGGGCGGCGATGTCGGTCAGGTCGCAGCGCAGGAACAGCGGCGCATGGCGCGCGGCATGCAGGTCCGCCACCAGCGCCTCGGACGCCGCCGTGTCGATATCGACGAAGGCGACGCGCGCGTGGTTGGCGGCGAAGGCGGCGACCATGGCGGCGCCGATGCCCGATCCGCCGCCGGTGATGAACACGGGGCGGTCGGCAAGGCTCGGGTAGATGGCATGGGTCACGGCGTGGTGCTCCGGCTGGGTCAGATCAGGCGCTCGGTTTCGGCATCGAACAGGCAGGCTTTCGCCATGTCGATGGCGAGCGTCACGGTATCGCCGGGCGCCGGCGCCGCGTCCGGGTCGAAGCGGGCGATCACGCTGTGCGTGCCGAGCCGCGCGATCACCATCGTCTCCGGCCCGGTCGGTTCCACCACCTCCACCCGCGCATCGAGAGTGGCGAGGCTGCGGCCCGGCTCGGCGCGGGTGCGCGAGCCGTCAAGGATGGTTTCCGGCCGGATGCCCAGCACCACGCGCCGGCCTGCGGCGAGGTCCGCGCCCGCCGACCGCGATGGCAGCGGCAGGTGCGCGCCGTCCATGCCGATGGCGACGGCGGGGGCGCCGTCGCGGGCGACGATCTCGCCGCGCAGGAAGTTCATCGCCGGCGCACCCATGAAGCCGGCGACGAACATGTTGGCCGGGCGTTCATAGACGCTGCGCGGCCGGTCGAACTGCTGCACCCGCCCCTGGTGCATCACCGCGATGCGGGAGGCGAGCGTCATCGCCTCCACCTGGTCGTGCGTCACATAGATCGTCGTCTTGCCCAGCGTCGCGTGCAGCTTCTTGATCTCGGTGCGCATCTCCACGCGCAGCTTGGCGTCCAGGTTGGACAGCGGCTCGTCGAACAGGAACAGCGCCGGCTCACGCACCAGCGCGCGGCCCATCGCCACCCGCTGCCGCTGGCCGCCGGAAAGCTGGGAGGGCTTGCGGTTCAGCAGCGCCTCGATCTGCAGCAGCGCCGCCACGCGCGCCACCGCCGCATCCCGCGCCGGCTTCGGCACGCCGCGCGATTCCATGCCGAAGGTGATGTTCTGCCGCACCGACATGGTGGGATAGAGCGCGTAGGACTGGAACACCATGGCGATGTCGCGGTCCTTCGGCGGCACCTCGTTCACCACCCGCTCGGCGATGCGGATTTCCCCGGCGCTCACCGTCTCCAGCCCGGCGATCATGGCCAGCAGCGTCGATTTGCCGCAGCCGGACGGGCCGACCAGCACGATGAACTCGCCGGGCGCCACGTCCAGGTTGATGTCCTTCAGCACCTCGATCGGACCGAACCGTTTGGTCAGGCCGCGGACGCTCAGCGATGCCATGTGTCCCCGCTACTTGCCCGGCTATTTGATCGCGCCCTGTGTCAGCCCGCGCACGAAATACCGCCCGCCGAACAGGTAGATCAGCAGCGGCGGCAGCGCGCCCATCAGCACCGCGGCGCTCTCGACGTTGTACTGGTGCACCGACGTGCCGGCCGCCGACAGCCCGATCAGCGCCGCAGTGATCGGCTGATGCGCGCCGGAGGAGAAGGTGATGCCGAACAGGAAGTCGTTCCAGATGCCGGTGAACTGCCAGATCACCGTCACGATCAGGATCGGCGGCGACAGCGGCAGCACGATGCGGCGGAAGATGCGCCAGAACCCGGCGCCGTCGATGCGGGCGGCGCGGATCAGCTCATCGGGGATGTTGACGTAGTAGTTGCGGCAGAACAGCGTGGTGAAGCTGATGCCCTGCACGCAATGGATCAGCACCAGCCCGGCGATGGTGTTGGTCAGCCCGAGCCAGCCGAGCGTGATCGCCCAGGGCAGCAGCACCATCTGCCCGGGCATGAACACGCCGAGCGTCATCACCAGGAACAGCGTCTCCGACCCGCGGAACCGCCATTTCGACAGCACGTAGCCGTTGATCGCGCCGATCGCGGTGGAGATCAGCGTCGCCGGCACCGCCATCTCCAGGGAGTTGACGAAGAACGGCGCGATCCCCGCGCAGCCGCCGCTGACGCACAGCCGGTGCCACACGATGCCCCAGTGCGCCAGGGAGAATTCCCGCGGCACCGCGATCAGCCCGTTGCGGCCGATATCGTCCAGCCCGCGGAAGGAATTCAGAATCACCACCGCGATCGGCAGCAGATACCATGCGGCAAAGGCGGCGAGCGCCAGATGCACGCCGATCCTGGCGCGCCGGCGCCGCCAGGTGCCGGCCGAGGCCAGCGGGTCGTAGGCGATCGTGGTGCTAGACATGGCGCCGCTGCCGCCATGCCAGCCAGCCGCCATAGGGCAGCAGCACCAGCAGCAAGGCCGCCAGCACCATCATCGCCGCCGCCGCCCCTTCCGCCAACTGGCCGCGCTGGAACATCAGGTCATAGACATAGATCGCCGGCACCGTGGTGGCGATGCCCGGCCCGCCGGAGGTGAGCGCGAGCACGAGGTCGAAGGTCTTGATGGCGAATTGCAGCAGGATCACCAGCACCGCGATGAACAGCGGCCGGATCGCCGGCAGGATGATGCGCAGATAGATGCGCGGCATCGCCGCCCCGTCGATCTGCGCCGCCTTCACCAGATCCGGATCGACCGCGCGCAGCCCGGCCAGGAACAGCGCCATCGCGAAGCCGGAGGCCTGCCAGATGCCGGTGATGACGACGGCATAGATCGCCATGTCGCGCCGCACGATCCAGTCGAAGCTGAAATCCGGCCAGCCCAGCCCGCGCACCAGATGCTGCACGCCGCTGGTGGGATTGAGGATCCAGCGCCAGACCGTGCCGGTGACGACGAAGGAGATCGCCAGCGGATACAGATAGACGGTGCGCCAGAACGCCTCCGCCCGCACCCGCTGGTCGATCAGG
>JAKBCB010000478.1 GCA_021808185.1 Pseudomonadota bacterium | reverse complement strand
CAGGAGGAAATCACCCGCGATATTCCGAACGTGGGTGAGGAGGCGCTGAAGAACCTCGACGAAGCCGGCATCGTCTATATCGGCGCGGAAGTGAACCCGGGCGACATTCTGGTCGGCAAGGTGACGCCGAAGGGCGAAAGCCCGATGACCCCGGAAGAGAAGCTGCTGCGGGCGATCTTCGGCGAGAAGGCGTCGGACGTGCGCGACACGTCGCTGAAGCTGCCGCCGGGCGTATCGGGCACCATCGTGGACGTGCGCGTGTTCAGCCGCCGTGGCGTGGACAAGGACGAGCGCGCGATGGCGATCGAGCGCGCCGAGATCGAGCGGCTGGCCAAGGACCGCGACGACGAGAAGGCGATCCAGGAGCGCAGTTTCCTCAACCGGCTGCGCGAGAAGCTGCTGGGCCGCAAGGCGTCCGGCGGGTTCAAGGGCATCAAGGCCGGCACGGTGCTGACCGAGGAAGTGCTCGCGGAAGTCGTGCGCGGCGCGTGGCGGCATGTCGGCGTGCAGGACGACGGCGTGATGGCGGAAATCGAGACGCTGAAGCGCGAGTACGATGCCGCCGTCTCCCGCTTGCAGGCGCGCTTCGACAGCAAGGTGGAGAAGCTGCAACGCGGCGACGAGCTGCCCCCGGGCGTGATGAAGATGGTCAAGGTGTTCGTCGCGGTGAAGCGCAAGCTGCAACCGGGCGACAAGATGGCTGGTCGTCACGGCAACAAGGGCGTGGTCTCGCGCGTCGTGCCGGTGGAGGACATGCCGTTCCTGGAGGACGGCACCTCGGTCGATCTGGTGCTGAACCCGCTGGGCGTGCCCAGCCGGATGAACGTGGGCCAGATTCTGGAGACGCATCTGGGTTGGGCCTGCGCCACGATGGGCAAGCAGATCGGTGAGCTTGTCGAGGAATACCGGCGCACCGGGGCGGCCCGGCAGGACCTGCTCGACCGGCTGCACGAGGTGTACGGCGACGAGATTTACCGCGAGGAGATCGCCAATCTCGAAGATCATCAGTTGATCGAGTTGTCGGAAAACCTGCGGAAAGGCGTGCCGATCGCGACCCCCGTGTTCGACGGCGCCCGCATGTCCGACATCGAGGGCATGCTGACGCGCGCGGGGCTTGCGACCTCGGGGCAGGTGGTGCTGACCGACGGGCGGACGGGCGAGCCGTTCGAGCGGCGGGTGACGGTGGGCTACATCTACATGCTCAAGCTGCACCACCTTGTCGACGACAAGATCCACGCGCGTTCGATCGGGCCGTACTCGCTGGTCACGCAGCAGCCGCTGGGTGGCAAGGCGCAGTTCGGTGGCCAGCGCTTCGGCGAAATGGAGGTCTGGGCGCTGGAGGCGTATGGCGCCGCCTACACGTTGCAGGAGATGCTGACGGTGAAGTCCGACGACGTGTCGGGCCGCACCAAGGTCTATGAGGCGATCGTGCGCGAGCAGGACACGTTCGAGGCCGGCATTCCGGAAAGCTTCAACGTGCTGGTCAAGGAATTGAAATCGCTTGGCCTGAACGTCGATCTGGATATGCACCCGGTCTGATCCGGGCGGCCGAATTTGCGGCGGGCCGGGGGACGCCCCGGCCCGTACCGAAACCTCCTTCGAGGGTGAGCGCATGAACGAGTTGATGAAGATACTGGGCCAGACGGGTCAGTCGATGACCTTCGACCAGATCAAGATCCAGATCGCCTCGCCGGAGCAGATCCGCTCCTGGTCGTACGGCGAGATCAAGAAGCCGGAGACGATCAACTACCGCACGTTCAAGCCGGAGCGGGACGGCCTGTTCTGCGCCCGCATTTTCGGGCCGATCAAGGACTACGAGTGCCTGTGCGGCAAGTACAAGCGGATGAAGTTCCGCGGCATTATCTGCGAGAAATGCGGCGTCGAGGTCACGCTGGCCAAGGTGCGGCGCGAGCGCATGGGGCATATCGAGCTTGCCAGCCCCGTGGCCCACATCTGGTTCCTCAAGTCGCTGCCCAGCCGGATCGGCCTGATGGTCGATCTGACGCTGAAGGAGCTTGAGAAGATCCTGTATTTCGAGAGCTACGTGGTGCTGGAACCCGGGCTCACCGACATGAAGCTGCACCAGCTGCTCACTGAAGAGCAGCTGATGGCGAAGCAGGACGAGTTCGGCGACGACGCGTTTCGTGCGGCCATTGGCGCCGAGGCGATCAAGTCGATCCTGCACGGCATCGAGATCGATGCCGACAAGGTGCGGCTGCGCGGCGAGCTGAAGGAGACCACCAGCGAGGCGAAGCGCAAGAAGCTGGTCAAGCGCCTCAAGCTGATCGAGGCCTTCGCCGAGTCCGGCGCGAACCCGGAGTGGATGATCCTGGACGTGATCCCGGTGATCCCGCCAGAGCTGCGCCCGCTGGTGCCGCTGGACGGCGGCCGGTTCGCGACCTCGGACCTGAACGATCTGTACCGCCGCGTCATCAACCGCAACAACCGGCTGAAGCGGCTGATCGAACTGCGCGCGCCGGACATCATCGTGCGCAATGAGAAGCGCATGTTGCAGGAGAGCGTGGACGCGCTGTTCGACAACGGCCGGCGCGGGCGCGCGATCACGGGGGCGAACAAGCGGCCGCTGAAGTCGCTCTCCGACATGCTGAAGGGCAAGCAGGGCCGCTTCCGGCAGAACCTGCTGGGCAAGCGCGTGGACTATTCCGGCCGCTCGGTGATCGTGGTGGGACCGGAGTTGAAGCTGCATCAGTGCGGGTTGCCGAAGAAGATGGCGCTCGAACTGTTCAAGCCGTTCATCTACTCCAAGCTGGAGAAGTACGGTCACGCCACCACCATCAAGGCCGCCAAGCGGATGGTGGAGAAGGAGCGTCCCGAGGTGTGGGACATCCTTGAGGAAGTGATCCGCGAGCACCCGGTGATGCTGAACCGGGCGCCGACGCTGCATCGCCTCGGCATCCAGGCGTTCGAGCCGGTGCTGATCGAGGGTAAGGCGATCCAGCTGCATCCGCTGGTGTGCACCGCGTTCAATGCCGACTTCGACGGCGACCAGATGGCGGTGCATGTGCCGCTGAGCCTGGAAGCGCAGCTGGAAGCGCGCGTGCTGATGATGTCCACGAACAACATCCTCAGCCCCGCGAACGGCAAGCCGATCATCGTGCCGAGCCAGGACATCGTGCTCGGCATTTACTACCTCTCGCTGGAGACGCCGGAGTTCCGCGCGACCCCGGACAACGAGGCGCCGGCGTTCGGCACCATGGGCGAGATCGAGCAC
>JAKBCB010000477.1 GCA_021808185.1 Pseudomonadota bacterium | reverse complement strand
GCCATCCGACTATATTTTGGTGTGCCCGCGCACCTCCATGCCGCTGCGCGACATGCCGGAGGCGATCCACCACGCCGTGGTCGCGTGGCTGCTGGGGGCCGGGCATCGCGTCGTCACCCAGGGGCCGCCACCACCCGGCGCCATCGGCGCGGCGCCGGCCGGCTCATTGGCCGAGTTGGCGGGGCTGGTGGCCGGCGCGCGGTTCGTCGTCTCCGCCGACACCGCGATGCCGCATCTGGCCGATGCGTTCGCCGTGCCGTGCCTCGCCTTTTTCACCACGCACCGGCCGGAGTGGCGGGTGCGCGACTATCCGCGCGTCCGCGCCATGCACCTACCGGTCGCCGGGCTGCCGCCCGCGCTCGAATTCTCGCGCGGGCCTCGGGACGAGGCGGCGGCGCAAGCGGCGTGGTTTCCGGACGGGGCCGATCTTGGCTGGCTGCGCGCGGCACTTGCCGAGGCGCTGGGCTGAGTTACAGCAGCTTCCAGTCCCGGTCGCGGTCGGAGAGCGCGGTGACAGGACGCGGCCAGGGGATGCCCAGGGCCGGATCGTCGAAGCGCACGCCGTCGGCATGGTCCGGCGCGTACGGCACGGAAATCTGATACAGCACCTCGGTATCGTCCGCGAGCGTCTGGAAGCCGTGGGCGCAGCCGGCGGGGATGCACAGCGCCGCGTCGTCCCCGGCCGCCAGGGTGAAGGCGCGCCACGCGAGGCGCGTGGCCGAGCCCTGCCGCAGATCCACGACAACATCGTGGATCGCGCCGCGCACGCAGCGCACCAGCTTGACCTCCCCGTGCGGCGGGCGCTGGAAGTGCAGGCCGCGCAGGCTGCCCGCCAGCCGCGTCACCGACAGACTGGTCTGCGCGAAGGCGGACGGCAGGCCACGCGCGGCGAACGCCTCCGCGTCGAACAGCCGGGCGAACCCGCCCCGCGCGTCCGTCCGCCAGTCCAGCCGCAGCCGCCATAGAGAGTCGATTCCGGTGGTCTCGAATTGCATCGCCGTCTCGCCCGCGTTTACCGCCTGCCCACGCCTCGGCGGCTAGCTTGGCACAGGCGCGGGCACCATGCCCGCCCGGCACGCGGCGGAGGCGGCATGCGCATCCTGATCACCGGCTCGCTCGGCTATGTCGGGGCGGCCCTTTTGTCGCATCTGCGCGACAGGTTTCCCGGGGCCGACCTCGTCGGCTTCGACAGCGGGCTGTTCGCCGACTGCCTCACCACGCCCGGCGCGGCACCGGAGACCCTGCTCGACGTGCAGCACTACGGCGACCTGCGCGACATCGACGCGAGCCTGCTCGCCGGCACCGACGCGGTGGTGCATCTGGCCGCCGTGTCCAACGACCCGATCGGCGCGCGGTTCGCGCCGGCGACGGACGCGATCAACCGTGCCGCCAGCCTGCGCCTCGCCGCCCTTGCCGCCGCCGCCGGGGTGGGGCGCTTCGTGTTCGCCTCCAGTTGCAGCGTCTATGGCAGCGCCGAGGGCGAGGCCCGGCGCGAAGGCGACGCGCTCAACCCGCTGACCGCCTACGCACGCTCGAAGATCGCCGTCGAGGACGGGCTGCGAGCGATGGACCGGGCGGGCATGGCGGCAACCTGCCTGCGTTTCGCGACCGCCTGCGGCATGTCCGACCGGCTGCGCCTGGACCTCGTGCTGAACGACTTTGTCGCCGCCGCCATCGCCGGGGGGCGGGTGGAGGTATTGAGCGACGGCTCGCCGTGGCGGCCGCTGATCGACGTGCGCGACATGGCGCGCGCGATCGAATGGGCGATCCTGCGCCCGCGCGAGCCGGGGGGAGATGTGCTGACGGTCAATGTCGGCAGCGCCGGGCGCAACCATCGGGTGCGCGATCTGGCCGAGGCGGTCGCGGCGGCGGTGCCCGGCACGACGGTTTCCATCAACCAGGACGCGGCGCCGGACACGCGCTCGTACCGCGTCGATTTCTCGCTGTTCAGGGAACTGGCGCCCGAGCATCAGCCGCGGGTGGAACTGCGCGGCAGCATTGGGCGGCTGGTTCGCGGATTGCGGGCGATCGGCTTCGCCGATGCCGAGTTCCGGCGCGGTGACCGGACGATCCGGCTGAACCGCCTGTCCACCTTGCTGCGGGATGGCGCGCTGACGGCCGAGCTGCGCTGGCGCGCACGCGCGGCGCCGGGCCACAGCGCCGCCGCGTGACCGCAGCGGCGCCCGGGCGGCTCAGCTTTCGCGCAGGCTGCGCGGGTAGAGCAGTTCCATCGATTCGTGGACGATCTCCTTGAGGTCGTCGTTCAACGGGCACAGTATCTGCAACGCCTCCCGCAGATTGCCAAAGCGGCCGACCTCGACGAGCGCGCCCTCGACCACCTTCTGGCGCAGCCACGTAATTGTCACCGCGGTCCCGTCGCTGGTGACGAAGAACATTGGCTGCTCGGCGCCCGGGGGAATGACGGAGACGAGGCGGGTCTGATTCTCGTCATCCAGCACCAGGTTCCAACCGCCGAGGCCCGGTGCAACCGCGGCCCATTCGAGGGCATAGATCACATCCGCCGGATGGAAGACCGCCGTCGCCGATTCCATCCCGGACAATGCCGCCCCACCGGGTCTCCGCGCCTTCTTTGACATTGTCGTCTCCTTGGCTGCCCATGAGGGCGTGTGGCCGATAGCGGAGAGCGTTGCAGCCGGCGTGCCAGAGAAATTCGCCACCTGCATCGCATTTTGCGACTTTCGCTGCGGCGACCCACCTTGCACGGGCCAGTGTCGTTTCCGCTAGAGGGAGACCACCTGTTTCGTGCGGATGCTTTCGTCCGCCGCCAGCACGATGCGCAGGCTGTTGACCGCGTCGTTCATGTGATCGGTGAGGTCGGCATTCGTGCGGATCGCGTTCAGCAGGAATATCTGCTCGCGCTCGCACAACTCGTCATGGCCCGGCTCGTCGTCCATGCGGAACACCTCGTCCGGGTACCGCAGCGAGTTGTCCGGGTTCAACTCGGCATGGTGCAGCCGGATCATGCTGGTCTTGACGTGCGTGTCCATGTCCGAGGACGTGGTCTCCGCCGCCTTCTCCCCGGCCGCGTCGCCCTGCTCGGCCACGACGATGCTGACGGCCCCCTTCGGCCCGACGACATCCTTCACGAAGAACGCCACCTCGCTCATCATCGGCCCCCAGCCGGCCTCGTACCAGCCGACCGAGCCATCCTCGAACTCGACATGGAGGTGGCCGTAATTGTCCACCTTCACCTCGTTGGACAGATGCGCGCCGATGCCGTGCA
>JAKBCB010000476.1 GCA_021808185.1 Pseudomonadota bacterium | reverse complement strand
GGTGAAGGAGAACACCCTCATCGTCACCGGCCGCGCCACGGCCGAAACGGCGAAGGCCGAAGTTCTCTATCGCGGCATCGCCGGTCGCGCGTTCGAGCGCCGGTTCGTGCTCGCCGACCACATCGTCGTGGCCGGTGCCGACCTCAGAAACGGCCTTCTGTTTGTCCACCTGAAGCGGGTGGTGCCGGAGTCGCTGAAGCCGCGCCGCATCCCGATCGGCGGCAGCACGCGGACGCTCGCCAGCGAGACGGTGGGCACGGCGCAGGCCGCCTGACCAGGCCGCGCGCCGGCGCAACGACAGCGCGGGGGCCGGTTTCCGGCCCCCTTTTCTGTTATCCGAGCTTGAAAAACGCGTCCGCCGCGTTGCGATGGCTACGCTTGCGCGCGATTTCCGCCTCGGCGCGGGCGATCTCCGCGCGCAATTCGGCGATGTAGGATTCCAGTTCCGCCACCGCCAGCGGATCGAGCCGCAACTCCGTCAGGCGGCGCGGCACCGGCCGTGGTTCGTCGTCGTCGTGCATCCCGGGTCTCCTGTTTTCTGCCACGCTTGCATCGCATGGCGATTGTTGCACGCGGGCCTCCGGCATGCCTTGACCAGGGTGGGACCGGCGCGCCATATGCCGCGCTTCCCCGTAGAACGGCACGCCCCCGATCGGTCGCGCGCCGCTGCGCGAGCTGTCAAGGTTGACCGACATGACCCTGCCCCTGATGCCGAAGGCCACCGCCGTGTGGCTGATCGAAAAGACCGCGCTGACCTTCACGCAGATCGCCGATTTCTGCGGCATGCACCCGCTCGAGGTGCAGGCGATCGCGGACGGCGAGGTGGCGCAGGGCATTGTCGGCTACGACCCGGTGGCCAACGGCCAGGTGACGATGGACGAGATCCATCGCTGCGAGAAGGACGTCAACGCCCGGCTCAAGCTGCTGCCCAGCACCATTCCCCTGCCCAAGCGCTCCAAGGGGGCGCGCTACACGCCGGTTGCCAAGCGCAACGACCGCCCGGACGGCATTGCCTTCCTGCTGCGCAACTACCCGCACCTGACGGACGCGCAGATCGGCAAGCTGATGGGGACCACCAAGGAAACCATCCAGAAGGTGCGCGACCGCAGCCACTGGAACACCGCCAACATCAAGCCGCGCGACCCGGTGATCCTGGGCCTGTGCAGCCAGACCGACCTGAATGCCATGGTGCAGCAGGCCAACGAGCGGCTGACGCGCGAGGGACAGGCGGTGCCACCCCCGCCGCCGCCGGCGGACGCCGAAGAAGCCGCCTGACCGGGGCGGCGGCAGGCGGCTCGCGGAGGCACGGCATGGTGGCGTGGTGCATGGCGGGGCGGGACCGTTTCGCGCCGCGCCGCCCGCACGATATGAGACGTGCCGCACGCCCCGCCCACGTTCGCCACCGCGAACGGGGCCAGGGCCGCGACGCCGGCGGGTCAGGCCGGCACGGTCGTCCGCAATCGTTCCATCTCCTCCTTCAGATGCAGCTTCTCGCGCTTGAGACGGATCATCACCTCCGGATCGGGCTTCGGCCGATGGTCTTCCTCGGCGATGCGCAATTCCAGTTCGCTGTGACGAAGTTTCAGGCTCTCCAGGCGGGACTGCAGGCTCATGTGGACTCCTTGTCGTTGGACGGAACCCGTAGGCCGGGGGCCGGACGGGCCGGTCCCCACGGCAAAATGGTAACGCCGTTGCGGTTGCCATTGCCACGCCAATCGGTCGTGCGAGGCTTGCGGATGCGCTCACGGTCGCGCCCACGTTCATGCTAAGAGCCTGATATGTTGACAGACCGTGACTCCCTGCTGCGCAAGCTGCACGAATTGCGCAGCGAGCACCGCGATTTGGACACCGTGATCGCCCGGCTGGCCGAGCAGGGCGGGCTGGACCAGTTGCAGATCGTGCGCCTGAAGAAGCGCAAGCTGCTGCTGAAGGACGAAATCGCGTGGCTGGAGTCCCGCCTGATCCCGGATTCGATCGCATGACGGGGGCGCCACCGCTGGTCGGCGTCATCATGGGCAGCCAATCGGACTGGGAGACGATGCGCCACGCCGCCGCAACCCTGGCCGAACTCGGCGTGCCGCACGAAACCCGCATCGTCTCCGCCCACCGCACGCCGGACCGGCTGGCCGAGTATGCCAAGGCGGCGCGCGGGCGCGGCCTGCGGGTCATCATCGCCGGCGCCGGTGGCGCGGCGCACCTGCCCGGCATGTGCGCCGCCTTCACGCCGCTGCCGGTGCTCGGCGTACCGGTCGAGAGCGCGGCGTTGAAGGGCATGGATTCGCTGCTCTCCATCGTGCAGATGCCGGCCGGGATTCCGGTGGGCACGCTGGCCATCGGTCGTGCCGGGGCGGTGAACGCAGCCTTGCTCGCCGCCGCCATCCTCGCCGGGACAGACGCGGACCTCGCCGCACGGCTCGATGCGCGGCGGGCGGCGCAGACCGAGGCGGTGGCCGAGCAGCCCGCGACATGACCGCCCCCCTGCGCCCTCTGCCGCCAAACGCCACCATCGGCATCGTCGGCGGCGGCCAGCTTGGCCGCATGTCCGCGATGGCGGCGGCCCGGCTCGGCTACAAATGCCATGTCCTGACACCCGAGCCGGACAGCCCGGCACAGCAGGTCAGCGCCGGCATCACCCTCGGCGAGTACGAGGATCCGGCGGCGCTGCGCGATTTCGCGGCCCATGTGGATGTCATCACCTTCGAGTTCGAGAACGTCAGCGCCGAGGGGCTGGACCTGCTGGCCTCGCTCAAGCCGGTGCATCCCTCGCCCGCCGTGCTGCGCATCAGCCAGGACCGGATCGCCGAAAAGACCTTCCTCAACGGCATCGGCGTGCCGACCGCGCCGTGGCGCCCGGTGGAGAGCTTCGCCGAGTTGCAAGCGGCGGTGGCGGAGCTTGGCCTGCCCGCGATCCTGAAGACCACGCGCCTCGGCTACGACGGACGCGGCCAGCAGCGCTTGCGCACCCTGGACGATCTGGCGCCGGCCTACGAGGCACTGTTGCCCCGGCCGCTGGTGCTGGAGGCGGTGGTGGACTTCGCGAGCGAAATCAGCGTGGTCGCGGCGCGTGGCACCGATGGCGGCTATGCCGCGTTCGACACGGTCGAAAATCGCCACCGCGACCACATCCTCGATCTCACCCTCGCCCCCGCCCGCATCCAGGACGACACGGCGGCGATGGCACAGGCGCTGACGCGCAAGGTGGCCGAGGGGCTGGGGCTGGTCGGGCTGCTGGCGCTGGAGATGTTCGTGGCCGCCGATGGCCGGGTCC
>JAKBCB010000475.1 GCA_021808185.1 Pseudomonadota bacterium | reverse complement strand
TGCTTCATAAGCCAACCTTTCCAACTCTGGCGAGAGAACCTTCGTCGTCGCGTAGTCGATGATATTGAGATGGTGCAGCGCGCGCGCAATGAGGTCCTACGCATGGCCGTTTGCGCTGTCGGACGACAGTTCCCCGCCCATCACCATCTGCGCCAGGCGCCGAACGATCTTAGCCTGGGCCTTATCGAGATTCACCGCCAGCCGCGCGCTTGCGCTGCGTTACGGGGGCGGGGGCGGCGGACGGCTCGGCTTTCGCGGCCGGCTCGGCAGGATGCAGCGGAAGCGCCGGTGCCTCCGGCTCCTGCCGCCCGAACAGACCCACGTCGGCCGGAAGTTGGCCGCCGCGCGGGCCGGCTTGATCGCGCGCCGCCTGGGCCTGCCGCGCGCTCGCCTCCATCCCCGGCAATACGTCCTGCCGCCGGTCGCCCCGGATGGTCGGCTCAGCCTCCCGGCGAGCACCCCGCGCGGGCGCGGCGCCGAACATATCGCTCTGGCCGGCCGCGTGGATCATGCGCTCAAACAGGCCACTCTGGCCCATTACGTCGGTTCGGCCTGCGTCTTCGCCTGCTCCCGCGTCCGCTTCGCCCTCAAGTCCTGCGCCGCCATCAGGAGCGCCTGGTTGTAGGCGCGCCTCGCCTCGGCGGCCGAGAGCCGCGCGGGCGGCGGCGAGGAAGTCCCCAACCGCGCCCCGGATGTTTTTGCCGGCAGCGACATCGCGGGCGGCTGCGGAGAGGGCGTCTGAAATGTCCCCACGCTTGGCTGCTTCTGCTTCAAGTCGGGCGATGGTCTATTCATTTTCCGATCCTCGCTTGCTCGTTCGCGTCGCGCGCCATCCTGTTGCCGACGTGACTCAGGTCACTTTCGCCCTGGACGGCTGCCTGCAACAGGTTCTTGGAGCGCCGCAGTTGCTCAAGGGCCGAATCGAGGATGTGCGCCCCCCGAAAGCCTGTAGCAACGAGCCGTACCACGGTAGAGTCCGTTGCACAATCCACGCGATATCGCGCAACTGGGCTGTCTCGGATATCGCGTCCCGCGACAATCCACTGGCCAGGGCGAGTTCCGCCTTGCTGACCCGTAGCACGGCGGACAGCATCCCCGCCTCGATCACCCCGTCCGGATTGATCATCCCGATAATGAACGAAGGCGTCGCGGACATACCGACCGCCCCCTGATTTGCCCCCGATCCTCGCGGAGATATGGAGTGGTCATACCCAGCGGCAACGGCTCACCCTTCTGCCATGGCGATGTAGTTCACCCCCACGTCCCGGCTCGCGCGCCAGCCGCCGTGCAGCTTGTCGGGCGCCATGCCGGCGATGTCGGACAGGCGCAGGCCGGCCGCGCGCAGGTGGCGCCCGAGTTCGGCCGGGGTGACGAAGCGGCGATAATCGTGCGTGCCGGCGGGGAGCAGCCGCAGCACGTATTCGGCGCCGAGCTTGGCCGTGAGAAACGCCCGCGGCGTGCGGTTGATGGTGGAGACGAACAGCAGGCCGTTCGGCGCCAGCAGTCGCGCCAGCGTCGCCAGGAACGCGGCGGGATCGGCGACGTGTTCGATCACCTCCAGCGCGGTGATGGCGGCGAAGCGCGCATCCTCGGCCAGCAGCGCCTCGGCCGTGGTTTCGCGATAGGCCAGCGGCAGCCCCTGGCCCTCGGCATGCGCCCGCGCGGCCGCGAGCGCGCCGCCGGCGGCGTCGATGCCGAGTACCGTGTGGCCACGCTTCGCCAGCGCCTCGGCCGCAAGCCCTGCGCCGCAGCCCACGTCCAGCACGCGCACGCCGTGCTCGCCGAAGCGGTCGCGCAGACGCGCACAAATCCAGCCGATTCGCAGCGGGTTCATGTCGTGCAGCGGCCGCATCGGGCCGGCCGGATCCCACCACTGGCCCGCCAGCGCGTCGAAACGCGCCACCTCCGCCGTCAGCACGCTGCTCGCCTGCGCATCCGCCATGTTGCCGTCACCTCCGCCCGCCAGTATGTGTGCCGCCCGCGCCTGAACGACAACCGCTTGACCGGAACCGCTTGATGGCCCGCATCGTGATGAAGTTCGGCGGCACCTCCGTCGCCGATCTCGACCGTATCCGCAACGTCGCGGCGCGGGTCAAACGCGAGGTCGATGCCGGCAACGAGGTCGCCGTCGTCGTCTCCGCTATGGCCGGTGTCACCAACCAGCTCGTCGCGTGGTGCCAGAACCTGTCGCCGCTGCACGACGCGCGGGAATATGACACGGTTGTGGCCACCGGCGAGCAAGTGACCTCCGGCCTGACCGCGATCGCCTTGCAGGAGATCGGGGTGGAGGCGCGGTCCTGGCAGGGCTGGCAGATCCCGCTGCGCACGGATGCCGCGCACGGCAAGGCGCGCATCGATTCGATTGCCGGCGAGGAGCTGATCCGCCGCATGGGCCTTGGGCAGGTGGCGGTGGTCGCGGGCTTCCAGGGGGTCGCGCCGGACAACCGGGTCGCGACGCTGGGGCGCGGCGGGTCCGACACCTCGGCCGTCGCGCTGGCTGCGGCGCTGAAGGCGGATCGTTGCGACATCTATACCGATGTCGATGGTGTCTATACCACCGATCCGCGAATCGTGGCGAAGGCGCGAAAACTCGGTAAGATTGCCTATGAGGAAATGCTAGAGCTGGCGTCGGTCGGCGCCAAGGTGCTGCAAACGCGCAGCGTCGAACTCGCGATGAAGGAACGGGTGCGCGTGCAGGTGCTGTCCAGCTTCGAGGGCGGCAACCTGCTCGGCAGCGACCTGCCGGGAACACTGGTCGTGGACGAGGACGAGATCGTGGAAAAGGAAATTGTCGCCGGTATCGCCTACTCGCGCGACGAGGCGAAGGTCACCGTGCGGCGCGTGCCGGACCGGCCGGGGATTGCCGCCGCCATCTTCGGGCCGCTCGCCGGCGCGGGGGTGAATGTCGATATGATCGTGCAGAACGTCTCGGCCGACGGCACCACGGACATGACCTTCACGCTTGGCCGCTCCGATCTGCCGCGCGCGCGCAAGACGCTGGACGACAATCTGGCGAGCATCGGCTTCGCCGAAATCGTGACCGACATGAACGTGGCCAAGATCAGCGTGGTGGGCGTCGGCATGCGCAGCCACGCGGGCGTGGCGAACACGATGTTCCGCACGCTGGCGGACAAGGGGATCAATATCCAGGTGATTTCGACCAGCGAGATCAAGGTCAGCGTGCTGATCGCCGCCGACTACACCGAACTGGCGGTGCGCGCCCTGCATTCCGCGTACGGTCTCGATGCCGCCTGACATGTCCCCCACGGA
>JAKBCB010000474.1 GCA_021808185.1 Pseudomonadota bacterium | reverse complement strand
CCGAGCATGAATGGTTCGCTGTCGCCATGCGTGCCGGTGTACCAGCTCGGCACCAGCACGGCGTTGTCGCGCTTGGCGTTCAGCTTGCCGAGCGTCTTGTACGCCAGCCGCGCGAGCGGCAGGAAGCCGCCCTTGTGCAGCATCACGTTGGGCACGTCGAAATAGGCGTGGTCGGTCATGGTCGGCTCCCCCTGCGTCGTTCGTTGTGCGGACGCGTGCATCCACCGGATCAGATTGACTCAAGGGCCACGGCATTTCTACCCTGTGCCGAAAGCAGATGAAGCGAGCGGAAACTTATCATGAGTGACGAGACATTGCGGACGGTCACGCGCACGCTCGATCTGCTGCGCGCGTTCGGCCGCGGCGCGCCGGTGCTGACCATTGCCGACCTCGTGGAGCGGCTGGCCATGCCGCGCACGGTGGTCACGCGCATGCTGGCCACGCTGGAGAAGGCAGGCTTCGTCGAGCGCGTGCCGAGCAATCGCCGGCTGTTCCGCATCGGCCCGGCGGCCGGCCAGGTCGGCGCGTTGTACCGGCCGGACGTGGAGGTGAATGGCTACGTCACCTCGAACAACCCCGCCGCGCCCATTCCGCCGCCGACGCACATGGTGACGACGACATAGCGCACGCCGCGCCGCTTGCCCTCCAGCAACGCGTGGCTGGTCAGCCGGGCGCCGGACATCCCGTACGGGTGGCCGACCGAGATCGCGCCGCCGCTCACGTTCAGCCGCTCGTTGGGGATGCCGAGCCGGTCGCGGCAGTACAGCACCTGCACCGCGAACGCCTCGTTCAGTTCCCACAGCCCGATATCGTCCATCGTCAGGCCATGCTGCTTCAACAGCTTGGGGACGGCGAACACCGGGCCGATGCCCATCTCGTCCGGCTCCAGCCCGGCGACCGCGATGCCGCGATAGACGCCGATGGGCGCCAGCCCGCGCCGCGCCGCCTCGCCCGCCTCCATCAGCACCACCGCCGCCGCGCCGTCCGATAGCTGGCTCGCGTTGCCGGCGGTGATGGTGGCCCCTTCGCCGCGCACCGGCTTGAGCGCGGCGAGCCCCGCGAGCGTGGTGTCCGCCCGGTTGCCCTCGTCCCTGGTCAGCCGGACCTCGCGGTAGCTGACCTCCTTGGTCTCCTTGTCCACGACGGCCATGCGCGAGGCCATCGGCGCGATCTCGGCGTCGAACAGCCCTGCCGCCTGGGCGGCCGCGGTGCGCTGCTGGCTTTGCAGCGCGTACTCGTCCTGCGCCGCGCGGCTGACGGCATAGCGCCGTGCCACCGTCTCCGCCGTGTCCAGCATCGCCATGTAGGCGGCCGGGTGCATCGCGATCAGCGCCTCGTCGCGCTCGACCCGCATCGCCTCGGTCTGCACGGTGGAGATGCTTTCCACGCCGCCGGCCACGGCCACCCGCATGCCGTCGAGTACGATCTGCTTGGCGGCGGTGGCGATGGCCATCATGCCGGAGGCGCATTGCCGGTCCAGCGACATGCCGGCGACGCTGACCGGCAAGCCCGCGCGCAGCAGCGCGGTGCGGGCGATATTGGACCCCTGGCCGCCCTGTTGCAGGGCCGCGCCGAACACCACGTCGTCCACCTCGGCGGGGTCGATGCCGGCGCGCGCGACGGCGGCGGCGATGGCATGGCCGGCGAGCGTTGGGGCCTTGGTGGCGTTGAAGGCGCCGCGATAGGCGCGCCCGATCGGCGTGCGGGCCTGCGAGACGATGACGGCTTCGCGCATGATATAAGATGCTCCTCCCAGGTTGCCTGGACACTACCGGGGTTGCGCCGCCGCCGCCAAGGCGCCGCATCGAACCCGGGTCGCCGGGGGACGGGCGTTCGTGGCAATGCCCGGAAGCGCTGTTCGTCCACCGAAACAACGGGGTAACGTCGATGTCCGACCACGCCGGAAAATTCGTCTGGTACGACGTGATGACCACGGATACCAAGGCCGCCGAAGCGTTCTATCGCAAGGTGGTCGGGTGGGAGACCGCCGAGGCAGGCACGCCGGATGACCCGTACACGATCCTCTCGATCGGCGGGGCGATGATCGGCGGGCTGGCGCCGATCCCCGAGTCCGCGCGCGCGATGGGCGCGCGGCCGGCATGGATGGGCTACATCGCGGTCGATGACGTCGATGCCCATGCCGCCCGGGTGCAGGCCGCCGGCGGCACGATCCGTCGCGCGCCGGAGGACATTCCCGGCATCGGCCGCTTCGCCGTGGCGGCCGATCCGCACGGCGCCGGCTTCATCCTGTTTCGCGGCAACGGCGAGCAAGCCCCGCCGCGCCAGCCCATGGCGCCTGGCCATATCGGCTGGCACGAACTGCACGCGGGCGATCGGGAGGCCGATTTTGCCTTCTATGCCACGCTGTTCGGCTGGACCAAGGCGGAGGCCATCGACATGGGACCGATGGGCCTCTACCAGCTTTTCGCGGCCGGCGGCCCCGCGATCGGCGGCATGATGACCAAGATGCCGACCGCCCCCGCGCCGTTCTGGCTGTATTATTTTGGCGTCGATGCCATCAACGCGGCGGCGGCGCGCGTCACCGAGGCCGGCGGCCAGATCGCCAACGGCCCGCAGGAGGTTCCGGGCGGCGCCTGGGTCGTGCAGTGTTTCGATCCCCAGGGGGCGATGTTCGCGCTGGTCGCCCCCAAACGCTGATCGCCAGACCGTGAGCCTGCGATGGAGGACGACCCCATGACCGCCAAGCCGATTCGCATTCCCGGCCCCGACCACCCGATCACCGTCGAGCGCAACCCCGCCCGCGTTGTCGTGCGCGTGGCCGGGCGCGTCGTCGCCGACACGCGCGCGGCGCTGGCGCTGCGGGAGGCGTCCTATCCGCCAGTGCAGTACATCCCGCGCGAGGACGTGGACATGGCGCTGCTGACGCGCACCGAGCACGCGACCTACTGCCCCTACAAGGGCGAGTGTGCGTACTACAGCATCCCGATCGGCGGGCAGCGCGCGGCGAATGCGGTGTGGACCTACGAAGCGCCGTACGCCGCCGTCGCCGCGATCAAGGACTATCTGGCCTTCTATCCCAGCCGCGTGGACGCGATCGAGGAAGGCGCCGCCTGAGCCTCGGGCGAGGCGTTACCGCCGCGCGCCCGCCATGCCGCGCAGAATTCCCGCCGCCCGTGCCACCACCGTGGCCCAGTCGCCGGGCGTCGGCTGGCGCAGGACGCGCAGCGTCGGGTACCAGGGGCTGTCCTCGCGCCCGCTCAGCCAGCGCCAGCAACTGTCGTAGCGGTCGAGCAGCAGCACTGGCTTGCCCAGCGCCCCGGCC
>JAKBCB010000473.1 GCA_021808185.1 Pseudomonadota bacterium | reverse complement strand
CGCGCCACCGGATCGAGGACACCGATCCGGGCGCGGCGCTGCGCCGGTTCCAGGCGGTGGTCGGCCACGCTGTCGATGCCACGGCGTTCGCCGAGGCCGTGGCGCGCTCCGTCGCGGCCGGGGAGCTCCACGACCCGGTGCGCATCCCCGACGGCGCGCTGCAATGCCGCTGGCGGCTGGAGATCGCCCCCGCCGGCGCGGCCAGGCTGGCCGCGATGCCGCGCGCGCGGGCCTAGCCGGCCACCGCCGCCGGCGCGCGCAGGCCCAGCCGTGTCGCCATCGTCGCCGGGCCGAACTCCAGCAGGTCGGTCAGCGTGTAGCGGTCGAGCACCGCGAGGAAGGCCGCGAGCGCCGCGTGCAGCACGCATTCCAGTTGGCACGCCCCGGTGAGCAGGCACGCACGGGAGGTAAAGCATTCCACGAGCGCAAAACTTTCCTCGGTCCGGCGCACCACATCGCCGAGGCCGATCCGCTCCGGCGGGCGCGCCAGCCGCAGCCCGCCCTGCCGGCCGCGCACCGTCTCGACCAGCCCGATCTGGCCGAGGTGATGCACCACCTTGGTCAGATGGTTCTGCTTGATGTCGTAGGCCCGCGCGATCTCCGCGATCGGAACAAGTCCGTCGCCGTGCAGCCCGAGATAGATCAGGGTGCGCAGGCTGTAGTCGGTGAACAGCGTCAGATGCATGGAGCGATGTTTTTTCCGCCGGCCAACCTTGTCAAGCAACCCCGCCCTGGCCCGCGAAGACCAGCCGGCCGCCATCCGCCAGGGCGATATGCGCGGCAAGCCCGCGCGCGCGCACCAGGGCGCGCACCCGCTCCAGCGGCATCAGAGTGAAGGCGGTGGACAGTGCGTCCGTCTCCGTCGCGGTGGCGGCGATCACTGTCACCGCGCGATAGCGCCAGCTGGTGCGCCCGTCCGACGGCTCGAAGATGTGGTTGAAACGGCCCGCCGGGTCGAACTGCGTGCCGTAGCCGCCGGAGGTGGACATCGCCCGGTCCGCGAGCGGCACCAGCTCGGCCACCTGCCCCGGCGCGTCCGGGTTCTCGATGCCGACGCGCCACGGCCCGCCGGCTGGATGGCCGCCCAGCGCGTGCTGCTCGCCCATGTCCACCAGCGCGTGTTCCACCCCGCCCGCGCGCAGCAGATCCACCACGCGGTCGGTGGCGTAGCCCTGGCCGATGCCGTTCAGCGTCACACCCATGTTCGGACGGGCGAAGCGGATGCGCCCCGCTGTGACCTCCAGCGCATCCTGCCCGACCCGTCCGGCCGCCGCCGCGATGGCCGCCGCTGGCGGGCCGTTCGGGTCGGCATCGGGGCGGGCGAAATGCGCGGCATACAGATCCCACAGCGGCTGCACCGTGACATCGAACTCGCCGCCGGTGATGGCGTGGAACCGCGCCGCCTCGCCCAGCACGCGCACGAGGTCGAGCGGCGGCTCGTCCAGCACGCCGTCGCGGTTCAGGCGGCTGAGCGCCGAGGCGGGGTCGTACAGGTTCATCACCCCCTCCAGCCGCCGCACCTCCAGCAACGCTTGCGCGATCAGGCGGTCCGCCGCCGCCGGGTCCGGGTGATGCACCTGGATGGTCGCGTCCGCGCCGAGCGCCGCGCCGCGCCAGACGCGCAGCAGCGGCGCGGCTTGGGCCACCTTGGCACACAGCGGCAGCAGCGGCAGGCCGCAGGCGGCCGCCGCGATGCCGATGAAACGGCGGCGGCGCATGGGATTGCTCGGGGTCATGTCCCGCTCCGTGGCTCGGGGAAGATGTAGTCGCGCGGCATGTCGGCGTAGGACACGACGCGCCCGCCATTCGCGACCGCGAACCGGCGCGCCGCCGCCGGATCGGAGAACGGCACCGCCTCGTCGGTGTCCATCCCGGCGCGGCGGCGGCTGCCGATCACGTACACGGCCGATCGCGCCTCGACCCAGGTGCCCGGCTCGGGCGTGGCCCAGTCGTGCGCGCGGCCCATGTCGTTGACATAGACGGCGGCTATGTTCTTCGGCATTTCGGGCAGCATGGTGAAGGCAAAGGTGTCGCGCACCGAGGCGAACCAGAACGGCTTGTCCTGGCCACGCACGAACAACTGGCCCTTCGGCCCCGGATGCTCGGCCAGCGTCATGCCGCAGAACTGCGCCTGCGCGTCCGCCGCAACCTCCTGCGGCTTGGGCAGGGCGGCATCTTGCTTCTGCTTGCAGGCCATCGGCCCCGCCAGCAGCAGCGCCGCGAGCAGCAACGCCGAGCGGTTCATATCTGCCTCCGTGAAAACAGCGCGGTCGCGGCACCGAGCGGCAGCACCGCCCACAGCGCCAGCGCCGCCAGCAGCGCCGCCGGCCCGGATTGCGCCTGCCCGGCCAGCCCCGCCATGCCGGAAAACGCGCTGACATTGGCGGTCCCGGCGAGGTTGAACAGCCGGTAGGCGTCGGCGGGATTGAGCAGCAGCAGCCAGTTCACCGCGCCCGCGTCCAGCACTCGCCCCTGATCGGCGACCAGCACGCCGAGCAAGCCCATGTCGTACACGATGACGAACAGCAGCCACACACCGATGGCGATACCGCCGGCGGTACTGCGGTCGCGCACCAGCACGCTGACCAGATAGCCGAGCGAGACGAACACCGCGCCGAGCAGCACCGAGGAACCGACCATCGCGGCAAACGCGCCCCACGCCTCGCCCGGCTCCGCTGCCGCGACCGCCACTGCCGCACCGGCGGCGCCGTAGCCGAGCACGGTCGCGATGCCGAGGATCGTGACGTGGCCCGCGAACTTGCCGAGCATGACCTGCCAGCGCGCCACCGGATAAGCCAGCAGCAGGGCCAGCGTACCGCGCTCCTGCTCGCCCACGATGGCGTCGTACGACAGCAGCAGCGCGATCAGCGGCAGCAGGAAGATCGACAGGCTCGACAGGCTGACGATGGTGACGGCGAGCGCGCCCACCTTCACGGCACCGGTGGGCGCGGCCCCGAGGAACGCAAGCGTCAGCGCGAACAGCGCCAGCAGCAGCGTGACCGCGACCACCCAGCGATTGCGCAAGCCGTCGCGCACTTCCTTGCCGGCGATCAGCAGAACCTGTCTCATGCCGCCTCCGTGCGCAGGAAGCGCGCGTACACGTCGTCGAGCGTCGGGCGCAGCACTTCCACCGCCTCCGCCGCATCCGGCAGGTCACGCAGCCGCGCGCCGACTTCGCTCTCCGCGCATTCGAGTTCCAGCACGCCGCCGGGCAGTTCGCGCCAGCCGGGCAGGCGCGAGCGCGTGCAGGGCGGCGCATCCGGGGGCAGGCGCAGGCGCAGGCGCGGGCGGATGCCG
>JAKBCB010000472.1 GCA_021808185.1 Pseudomonadota bacterium | reverse complement strand
CGCAGATGATCGCCGATGCCGCCGCGTTCTTCGAGCGTGGCGAGAAGATGCAGTTGCAGTACAACATCCGCAACACGCAGCGCGCCATCGGCACCAAGTTCTCCAGCAAGGTGGTGCGGCGGTTCGGCATGAGTGGGTTGCAGCCCGGCCATGTGACGGTGCGGCTGCGCGGCTCGGCCGGGCAATCGCTCGGCGCGTTCGCGGTGCAGGGGCTGAAGCTGGAGGTGTTCGGCGACGCCAACGACTACGTGGGCAAGGGGCTGTCGGGTGCGACCATCGTGGTGCGTCCGGCGCCGTCGTCCTCGCTGGTCAGCCAGCAGAACACGATCATCGGCAACACCGTGCTGTATGGTGCTACCTCCGGCTATCTGTTCGCGGCCGGGCAGGCGGGCGAGCGGTTCGCGGTGCGCAACTCCGGTGCCTCGGCGGTGGTGGAGGGCTGCGGCTCGAACGGCTGCGAGTACATGACCGGCGGCACGGTGGTGCTGCTGGGCGCGGTCGGCGACAATTTCGGCGCCGGGTTCACCGGCGGCATGGCGTTCGTCTATGATCCGGACGGCAAGTTCCACCTGCGCGTCAACGCCGACACGCTCACGTGGCAGGGCGTCAGCCCCGGGCATTGGGAAGAAGTGCTGCGCAATCTGGTCGAGCGGCACGCGGCCGAGACCAACAGCCGCTACGCCCGCATGCTGCTGCACGACTGGTCCCGCGCGCTGCCGCGCTTCTGGCAGGTGGTGCCGAAGGAATACCTGAAATACCTGCCGGTGCCGTTGACGCAGGAAGCGGCCCCGCTGCGTGCCTGATCGACTGGAGCGCAGGGGCCTGCCGGCCCCTGCGCTTTGCCTGCCCTGTCCGGTCGCACCGCCGATCGCATTTTAATCTCGCATCGTTGTCACGGCTGGTAGCGCGGGCTGTTGGCGCGCGCGCGCGGCGGTGCCATAAGGACGGGCGATGCGATACTTGTTTCATCTCCCGCTCTCTCCGTATTGCCGCAAGGTGCGGCTCGTGCTCGCCGAAAAGCGGCTGCCGTTCGAGTTGCGCGTCGAGCGTACGTGGGAGCGGCGCGAGGAGTATCTCCAGATCAACCCCGCCGGCACGGTGCCGACGCTGGTCGAGGACAACGGGCTCGCGATCCCGGACTCCACAGTCATCTGCGAGTATCTGGACGAAGCCTATCCGGACAACACGCTGATCGGCGCCACGTTCGGCGAGCGTGTCGAGGTGCGCCGGCTGGTGGCGTGGTTCGATGGCAAGTTCGATGCCGAGGTGACGCGCAACCTCAACGGCGAGAAATACATCAAGCGTCTCGCCGGGCGCGGCCATCCGGATGCCACGGCGTTGCGCATCGGCTACACCTCGCTGCGCGAGCACCTGCTATATCTCGGCTGGCTGGCCGAGACGCGCAAATGGCTGGCCGGCGCCAGCATCTCGATGGCCGATTTTACTGCGGCCGCGCATCTTTCGGTGCTGGATTTCCAGGGCGACATCGACTGGGCCGTGAGCCCGGCGGCGCGGGAATGGTACGCGCGCATGAAGTCGCGGCCCGGATTCCGCGCGCTGCTGAACGACCGTGTGCCCGGCATGACCCCGCCCGCGCACTACGCCGATCTGGATTTCTGACCCGGTCCGCCTAATGCCGCTCCGGCCCGGCTTCCAGCAGCGCCAGATTCTGCGCCGCGAGGTCGGCGGTGGCGGAATCGGGCGCGAGGCTGATCGCCTGCTCCCAATCCGCGCGTGCCCCCTGCGGGTCGTTGTGCCGCTGGCGGATGATGCCGCGTTCCAGCAGCGCCTCGGCGCTTTCCGGGTCCATGGTCAGCGCGCGCGCGATGTCGTCCTCGGCCAGATCGAGCTGGCCGAGATGCCGCCATGCCGAGCCGCGCAGCACCATTGCGTCGGGCCGGCGCGGGTCCACTTCCAGCGCATGGGTCAGATCATCCACCGCGTCCTGCCAGCGTTCCAGCGAGCCCGCCGCGACCGCGCGGTCGATCAGCAGGTCCGCGTCGTCGGCCGAGAGCGACAAGGCGAGGGTCGCGGCGCCGAAGGCGCGGCTGGCCTCGCCCGCCATCAGCCATGCCTGGGTCGCCTGCCCGTAGATCGTGGCCCGCGCAACGGCGGTGCCGTGGCTGCCGGCGCCGATCTTTTCCAGCAAGGCCGCCCCGTCCGCCGGATCGCCGAGTTCGATGCGGGCCAGCGCCAGGCAATGGTCCGCGGCATCGCCGCCGCCCGCCGTCTGCCACGTCTCGGCCAGCGCCTGCGCGCCTGCCGGGTCGGTGCCCAGCATGGCGAGGCAGCTTTCGTACTGGTCGCCCTGGGCGATGCGCGGCGGCACCGGCGGGATCGGCAGCGGGGCTTCCACCCCGGCGGCATCCGCCTCGTCCGCGACGGGCATCAGTTCCCACCACGCGCCGCCGCCGGCCGCTGCCAGCAGCAGCGCCGACAGTCCGGCAGCGATCACGGGGCGAGTACTCATGACGAAGCAGTTTAGTCCCGCGCGCTCAACCACGGCAAACGCACGATGACACACACGCACCTGATTGTGTTCGGGCTCGGCTACACCGGCGCCGCCGTGGCAGGCGAAGCGGTGGCGCGTGGGCTGCGGGTGACGGCGGTGCGCCGCGACCCGGCGGCCGCCCCCACGCCGCCGGGCATCGCCGTGGTCGCGTTGGCGCAGGCGGCGCCGGCCTTGGCGCATGCCACGCACCTGCTCGCCACCGCCCCGCCGCCGGGCGACGGCGGTGAGGGGGAGTGGGTCGATCCGGTGCTGCACGTCCATGCCGCCGCCATCGCCGCGGCGCCCCGGCTGCGCTGGCTCGGTTATCTGTCCACCACTGGCGTTTATGGCGATCGCGGCGGCGCCTGGGTGGACGAGGCGACCCCCCCCGCGCCGGGGCAGGAGCGCAGCCGCCGCCGCCTCGCCGCCGAACAGGCCTGGGAGGCGTTTTCGGATCGCCGCGCCGTGGATATTTTCCGCGTCGCCGGCATCTACGGGCCCGGACGGTCCGCGTTCGACGATCTGCGCGCCGGCCGGGCGCGGCGGTTGGTGAAGCCGGGCCACGCCTTCGGCCGCATCCACCGCGACGACATCGTGGCCGCCGTGCTCGCCGCGGTCGCGCAGGATGTGCCGCCCGGTGTGCGCATCCTCAACCTCAACGACGACGAACCGGCCGAACCGGCCCTTGTGGTGGAGGAAGCGGCGCGCCTGCTGGGCATCGCCCCGCCGCCTTGCGTGCCGTTCGCCGAGGCCGAGGCGCGGATGAGCCCGATGGCGCGCAGCTTCTGGGCCGAGAGCCGCCGCGTCGGCT
>JAKBCB010000471.1 GCA_021808185.1 Pseudomonadota bacterium | reverse complement strand
AGGCGACACGGACATGGCACGGCACACTTTCCTCTGTATCGACGCCCATACCTGCGGCAACCCGGTGCGCGTGGTCGCCGGCGGCGGGCCGCTGCTGCCGCATGTGCCGATGGCCGAGCGGCGGGAGATTTTTCTGCGCGAGCACGACTGGGTGCGCCGCGCGCTGATGTTCGAGCCGCGGGGGCACGACTGCATGTCCGGCTCGATCCTCTACCCGCCCACGCGCCCCGATTGCGACGTGGGCGTACTGTTCATCGAGGTCAGTGGCTGCCTGCCGATGTGCGGCCACGGCAGCATCGGCACCGTCACCGTCGCGCTGGAGGAAGGTCTGGTCGTCCCGCGCGAACCTGGCAAGCTGGCGCTGGAGACCCCGGCCGGGCGCGTCGGCGTGGAATACGTGCAGGACGGGAATTTCATCGAGCAGGTGCGGCTGTTCAACGTCCCGGCCTACCTGCACGCCGCCGATGTCGAGATCGACGTGCCGACGCTGGGCAGGATTGTCATCGACCTCGCCTATGGCGGCAACTACTACGCGATCATCGAGCCGCAGCCGAACTGGCCGGGGCTGGACGGCATGAGCGCCGGCGACATCCAGCGCCTCTCCCCGCTGGTGCGGACGGCGGCGCAGGCGGTGCTGTCGCCGGTGCATCCGCAAGACAGCCGGATCGGTGGCGTGAGCCACGTGATGTGGACGGACCGGCCGAGGAGCAACCGCGCGCACGCACGCAACGCCGTGTTCTACGGCGACAAGGGGGTGGACCGCTCGCCCTGCGGCACCGGCTCATCGGCGCGCATGGCGCAGTTGGTCGCCAGGGGCCGGCTGCGCGTCGGGGAAGAATTCATCCACGAAAGCATCATCGGCACCATGTTCGACTGCCGGGTGGAAGGCGCGGCCCGCGTTGGCGATCGGGACGGCATCCGGCCGAGCATCGCCGGCTGGGCACGTATCACCGGCCATAACACCATCTTTGTGGACGACCGCGATCCGCTGGCGCACGGCTTCCTGCTCAGTTGAACCGCGCGGCCGAGAACGGCGCCATGTCCAGCGCCGGCGTCCGTCCGGCGATCTGGTCGGCGATCAGGCGGCCGGTGGTGGCGGATAGGGTCAGGCCAAGATGGCCGTGGCCGAACGCATAAAACACGTCCGGCCGCAGCCGGGCGGGGCCGATCACCGGCAGGGTGTCCGGTGTGGTCGGCCGCTGGCCCATCCATTCCGTGCCGCCGTCGAGCGACAAGCCCGGCAGGTAGCCGGCCCCCAGCCGCGCCAGGGCGCGTGACCGCGCGTAGTTCGGCGGTGCCACGAGCCCGGCGAACTCCGCAGCACCGCCGATGCGCAGGCCGATGGCCAGCGGGGTGGCGACGAATTTCTGTTCCGCGAAGATCACTTCCTGGCCGAGCGTGACGCCGGGGTTGGGCAGCGTGACGTTGTAGCCGCGCTCGCTCTCCAGCAGCACGCGGTCGCCCGCCTGCCGCGCGAGGGCCGCGGACCATGCGCCCGCCGCCACCACCAGCGTATCGAACGTCACCTCCGTCCCGGACTCGAGCCGTGCCTTGCCGGGCGTGCTGATGTCCGCCACGCGCCCGGCCTGGATGCGCACGCCGCGCGCGGGCAGGGCTGCGAGCAGCGCCGCCCAGATCGCCTTCGGGTCGGAGACATGCGACCACGCGGGCGTCACCACGCCGGCGGCGATGCCCGGCCCCAGCGCCGGCTCCAGCGCGCGCGCCTGTGCGCCGGAAATCTCCTCGCAGACGATGCCGTGCCGGCGCTTGAGCGCCCATTCGCCGGCATCGGCGCGCAGGGCGGCGAGGCCGCGATAGACCGTGAGCGCCCCGGCGCGGTGCAGATCCCCCGCGAGCCCGATCGCGTCGAGCACCGGGCAGAGATCGGCATAGACGCGGCCCAGCAGTGCCGCGAGCGCGGCGGCGGCGCTTTCCACGCGCCCTGGGCGCGTGGCGGCGGCAAGGGCCATGAGCCATGGCAACATGCGCGGCGCATGCGCCGGGCGCAGCGCGAGCGGGCCGAGCGGGTCGAGCAGCCAGCCGGGCACGCGCCGGAACAGGCCGGGGACGGCGACGGGCGCCACCTCCGTCACCGCGATGGCGCCGGCATTGCCCCACGAACACTTGTCGCCCGGCGGGGCGGGGTCGAGCACCGTGACCTCGTGCCCGTCCGCCGCCAGATGGAACGCGCAGGACAGGCCCACGATCCCCGCCCCGACCACCACCACCCGCGCCATCGCCGCCCCCTGCCCTGCCGTTTCGTCGCCATGCTAACGCGCCTTGCCTCGCGCGTCGCATCGGCTACCGTGGCTGGCGACGGCACGTGGGGCGCGGGCATGGAACGGGCGATCGAGCATCTGATCCTGGGGCTGCGCTGGCTGCTGCTGCCGCTGTATTTCGCCCTGCTGCTGGCGCTGCTGGCGATCTACGTGGTGGTCGGCCGCGAGCTGTGGCATCTGGGCACCGAGATCGCCGCGATCAGCGACATCGATCTGGTGGTGGCGCTGTGCGGGGTGCTCGACCTGGTGCTGATCGCCAACCTGCTGGTGATGGTCGCGGTGTCGTCGTACGAAAGCTACATCTCCCGTATCGAGACCGCGGGCGAAAAGCCGGAATGGCTGGGCAAGCTCGACAGCGGCAACGTCAAAGTGAAGGTGGCGGTGTCGGTGGCGATGATTTCCGCCATCCATCTGCTGCGCGCCTTCCTGCACGACGAATCCGGCGACCGGCTGGCCGTGCTGGCCGGCGTGCATGTCGTCTTCGTCCTGTCCACGCTTGCCATCGCGCTGGTGGACCGCACCGCGCGCCACGCCGATGAGGCCCAGCATGGCTGACATTTTCGCCCCCGACTTCCGCGCCGCCCCGTACTGGTGGGACGCGGCCGAACCCGCCGAGCGCGAGACCGCCCTGCCGGCGGAGGCGGAGGTGG
The DNA here is from genome assembly GCA_021808185.1 of Pseudomonadota bacterium. GTDB lineage: Bacteria > Pseudomonadota > Alphaproteobacteria > Acetobacterales > Acetobacteraceae > CAJCJG01. The sequence goes on along the minus strand of JAKBCB010000471.1, from coordinate 377 downwards.
CCATCGTCGGCGGCGGCTATGCCGGGCTGTCGGCGGCGCTGACGCTGCGCCGGCTCGGCCACGCGGCGGTCGTGCTCGACGCCGAGCGGATCGGCTGGGGCGCGAGTTCCCGCAATGGCGGCATGGTCTCGGGCGGGCTGAAGGTGGCATCCGGCGATCTGGCGGGCAAGTTCGGCGCCGAGCAGGCCCGCGCCATCGTCGGCGCCGCCGCCGCCTCGCTGCCGTTCATCGAGGAGCTGATCGCGCGCGAGGCGATCGACTGTGACTATGTGCGCTGCGGCCGGTTCGTGCCCGCATGGACGCCCGGCCACTACCGCGCGCTGGAAGCCCGCGCGGCGAGCGTGGCGGAGGCGACCGGCCTGCCCACGCGCATGCTG
>JAKBCB010000470.1 GCA_021808185.1 Pseudomonadota bacterium | reverse complement strand
CGCCAGCATCAGCGCGCCGGCGACGAAGCACAGCACGGCGGAGGCCAGATACACCCCCACCAGCACGCGCCGCGTGTCGATGGCGGAATAGCGCGTGGCCTCGATGTTCGAGCCGACCATGAAGGTACTCACTCCGAACCCGGTGCGGCGCATCAGCAGGCCGACCAGCAGTGCCGCCACGATCAGCACCAGGAACGGCACCGGCACGCCCCACGCCACCGCGTTGCCGAACGCGGAATACTGCTCCGGCAGGCCCGAGACGACGGTACCCCGCGTGAGGTAGATGGAAATCCCCTCGATCAGCGACCTGGTGCCCAGCGTCACCAGGATGGGATGCACGCCGGTATAGGCGACGATGGCCCCGGTCAGCAGCCCCCAGGCGATACACAGCGCAAGCCCGGCCGCCATGGCGAGCAGGATCACCAGCGCCACCTCCGTCCCCGGAGCGCCCGGCACCAGCAGCGATTTCATCAGCCACGCCATCAGCAGCGCCGCCTGATTGGCCGTCGCGATGATCGCGAGATTGAGGCCGCCCGAGATCAGCGGCACCACCATGGCGAGCGACAGCAGGCCAAGCTCCGGCATCTGGAACATGACGGATTGCAGCGTGGCGCCGGAGGCGAAGCCCGGCACCGCGAGGCTGGCGAGCAGCACCAGCGCCAGCAGCAGCGCCCCCAGCCCGGACAGCCCGCCCGGCGTGCCGCCGCCGCGCAGCAGGCCCATCAGGCCATTGAGGCCGGCATCCAGCGCCCGCGCGTCAGCCATTGGCCGCACCCGCCCGGCGCACCCGCCGGCCACGCGCGGACATCGCCATGGTCGAGGTCGCGGCGAGGATCACCAGCCCGATCACGATCTGGAAGAAATACGGCGACACCCCCATCAGGTTCAGCCCGTTCTGCAACACCGCGAGCAGCACGATGCCGAGCAGCACGCCGGGCACCGACCCCGCGCCCCCGGTCAGGCTCGCGCCGCCCAGCACGGCCGCCGAGAGCACCGCGAGTTCGGTGCCGTACAGCGCGTTCGGCACCGCCTCGCCCACCCGATGCGCCTGGAGCAGCCCGCCGAGGGCGGCCATGAAGCCGAGATAGCCATAGACCAGCAGATGCAGCCGCCCGATCGGCACGCCGATGCGCCGCGCGGATTCCATGTTGCCGCCCATGGCGTAGATCTGCCGCCCGGCATTGCCGCGCGTCATCATCAGCCAGGTCAGCAGCGCGGCCACCGCCAGCGCCACCATCGGCAGCGTGATGCGCACAAGGTCGCCGTCCGCGTTCTCCCACGAGAAGAAAACCACGCGGTCGCTCCACCAGTCCGGCAGGTCCGAGATCAGCTTGCCGCCGGTGACGTACATCAGCAGCGCGAAATACACGCTCATGGTCGCGATGGTGGCGATGATCGAGATGATGCGGACATGGTGGATCAGCACCGCGTTGACGCAGCCCAGCACGATGCCGGTGGCGAGCCCGATGGGAATGACGGCCAGCGCCGGCCAGTGCCAGCGCGCGGCCAGGAAGGCCGCGAGGTATTGCGCGACCGAGGCGGTGGCCATGAACGAAATGTCGATCCCGCCGGAGACCAGCACCACGAACAGCCCCAGCGCCAGGATGCCCTGCACCGAATAGGTTTCCAGCAGATCGACGAAGTTGCCCACGCTGAGAAACCCGGGCGCCACCACGCCGAGCAGCGCGCACATGACCACGACGACGCCGAGCAGCCACGCCTCGTGGCTGGCGCGCAGCCGGGCGAGCAGGGGCAGACGCGCGCGTGCCTCACGCATAGACCTGCTCCTTCAGCGCGTCCTCGCTGACCGCGCCCGGCACCGCCTCGCCCACGACGCGGCCGGCGCGCAGGTGCAGCACGCGGTCGCAGGTGGCGAAAATCTCGCCCACCTCGTCGGAGATCAGCAGGATGCCGACGCCGCTTTCCGCGAGCTGGCGCACCACCTCGTAGATGCCCTGCTTGTTCTTGATGTCCACGCCGACCGTGGGGCTGTCCAGGATCAGCACCTTCGGCTCCGTTGCCAGCCACTTCGCCAGCACCACGCGCTGCTGGTTGCCGCCCGAGAGGGTCGAGACCGGACGATCCAGGCCGGGGATCTTGATGTTCAGCCGCTCCACCCACGCCCCGGCGGTGCCGCGCCGCTTCGCCGGGCTGAGCAGACCCAGCGCGCCGCGCAGCCGGCCCAGCACGGCGAGCACCAGATTGTCCTCGATGGACTGGCGCAGATTGAGGCCGAGGTTCAGCCGGTCCTCGGACACATAGGCGATGCCGGCGCGGATCGCGTCCTGGTTGGAGCGCAGGGCCAGCGGCTTGCCGTCCAGCACGATGGCGCCGGCGTCCGGGCGCGTCATGCCGAACAGCGACAGCGCCAGCTCCGTCCGCCCGGCGCCGAGCAGGCCGGTCATGCCCAGCACCTCGCCGCGGCGCAGGGAGAAGCTCACGTCGCTGTATTCGCCGGCGCGGGTCAGCCCGCGCACCTCCAGCAGCGGCGGTGCCGCCCCCAGGTCGCGCGCGACGATGCGCGGGCGGATGTCCAGGCCGGTCATCAGGCTGGCGATGCGGTGCTCGTTCACTTCGGCCACCGGGAAGGTGCCGACGCGCCGGCCGTCGCGCATCACGGTGACGCGCTCGGCGATCTCCACCACCTCGTCGAGCCGGTGGGAGACGAACACCACCGCGATGCCCTCGGCCTTCAGCCGCGCCACGATGGCCAGCAGCCGGTTTACCTCGGCGCGCGTCAGCGAGGAGGTGGGTTCGTCCATGAACACCAGCCGCGCCTCCGCCGCGAGGCCACGGCAGATGGCGACGATCTGGCGCTCGGACACCGGCAGGTCGGCCACGCGCGCGTCCAGCGGCAGGTCGTAGGCGAGGCGTTCCAGCGCCGCGCGCGCCACCTGCCGCATCTTGCCGAACCGCGCGGGGCGCGCGAGGCCATGGAGCGCGAAGTCGATGCCGATGTTTTCCGCGACACTGAGGTTCGGGAACAGCGACAGATCCTGAAAGATCACCTGCACGCCCAGCGCGTGCGCCCGCGCGGGCGAAAGCGGCAGCACGTCCTGGCCGCCGATGCGCACGAGGCTGCCCGGGTCCGGCGGATGCACGCCGGCCACGATCTTGATGAGCGTGGACTTGCCGCAGCCATTCTCGCCGACGAGGCAATGCACCTCGCCCGGCATGATGTCCCAGTCGATCCGGTCGAGCGCCAGCACGCCGCCGAAGCGCTTGGAGACCCCGGTGAGACGGAGGAACGGTTCTATCATGACGGGGCCGGCACGCGCGGCCCGTCCCCTCCCGCAAGGGGGGGGGGG
>JAKBCB010000023.1 GCA_021808185.1 Pseudomonadota bacterium | reverse complement strand
CGCGCGGGCCAGCCAGTCGGCGGCGGGGCCGCGCGTGAGCCGCTCGCCGCGCGCGCCGATCAGCGCGACCCGGCCGGCGATCAGGTCCACGTCGGGGCTTGCATCGATGATCCGCTGACACCACGCGAGCTTTTCCGTCGCGAACAGATCGTCCGAGTTCAGCACAGCGACGAACGGCGCTTCGGTGAGGGCGACCGCGCGGTTGATCGTGGCATGGGCCCCCGCGTTCTCCTGCGCCATCACGCGGGCGCCGGGAACCTCGCGCAGCACGTCGCGCGCGAGCGCAAGGCCGTTGTCGCGCGAGCCGTCGTCGATCAGCACGATCTCTCGCGCGGCGGCGGTCTGCGCGAGCACGCTGCGCAGGGCCGCGGCGATGTAACGCTCGTGGTTGTACAGCGGCACCACCACGGCAATGTCGGTGGTCCCGCGCGGCTCCGACGGCCGGGGTATCAGGTGGCGCAGCGCGCGGGGCAGCAGGGCCATCGCGCGGCTCACGCCCCGCCATCCGGCAAGCCGAGATCGCGCAGCATCGCCGCCACCCGCCGCCGCGCCGCACCGACCGAGAACGTCTCCCGCGCGAAGGCAAGGCCGCCATCCGAAAGCGCGTTCCAGAGCTGCTCCTGCTGGTGTACCGCGATCACCGAAGCGGCGAAATCCTGGGGTGTGGCGGCAAGGCACAGGTGCACGCCGTCGGTCAGGTCCATGCCCTCAGCGGCCACGGCGCTTGCCACACACGGCACGCCGGCGGCGAGGCTGGAGACGATCTTGCCCTTGATGCCGGCGCCGAAGCGCAAGGGGGCGACGGTCAGACGGCATCGCGCCAGTTCGGCGTCCAGATCCTCCACGTGGCCGCGCAGCGAAATGCCGTCGTGCTCGCTGGCCAGCGCCAGCACGCCGGGCGGCGCGTCGGCGCCGACGATGGCGAGCGTGGTGGGCAGGCGCTGGCGGATCAGCGGCCAGATTTCGCGCGTGAACCAGAGAATTGCATCCACGTTGGGCTGATGGCGGAAGCTGCCGACGAACAGCACCCCGGCGCGCGGCCCGAACGGCGCGCGGCGGCCGGGGATGTCGCGCGCGATGGGGATGACGCGGGTGGGCGCGCGCGGCAGCAGATCGGCGATCAGCCTTTGCTCGGCCGAGGACAGCAGCACGCTGCAATCGGCGCGGGCGATGGCGGCAAGTTCCGCCTGCTCGGCGGCAAACGCCTGCTCCAGCATGGCGGGCGAGCGTGCCAGCACCGCCTCGCGCTCCAGGCGCAGGAAATGCAGATCCACCGTGTTGAACACGAGGCGGGCCTGGGGCGAATGCGCGACCAGGCGATCGAGCAGCCGGCCGGCGGCGAGGCTGCCCCGGTACAGCATCACCAGATCGAACGGCGCGGGTGCCCGCGCCAGAAAATCCTCGGCCGAGGCGGCAAAGCCGTCCGCCACCACGCGCACGCCATGGCGGCGCAGATCGTCCACGTAACCATCCGCCCGCGCGAGGTCGCCGGCCGGCAGCAGTGTCACCTCGTAGTCGAACGCGACGAGAATGCGCAGCATCCAGTGAATGTCGCCGGAGCCGGAATCGCGGTCCGGCGTGGGCACGAAATTGTCCACCACCAGCGCGCGCGGCGGCGGCGGCGGGGCGAGGCCGAGAACGGCGAGGCCGTGCCCCAAGGTGGCGCGCCGCCGCCGCAGCCGCCAGCGGCCGAACGCCTCGGCCCATGGGTCGGGGGCAGGCGGCGGGGCGGGCGGGGCGACGAGGCGGGCGAAGGGCTGGCATGCCACGCCAAGCCCGGCCTGGCGCAGGCGCAGCGCGAGATCGGCGAGTGCCAGGGCCGGGACGGCGATCGCCTCATCCAGCCCGCCGAAGCGGTGCCAGATCTCGCCCGGCAGCATCGCAGCGCCCAGCGGCAGCGCCTCCACCGGCGCGAGGGAGGCGACATCCGGATGGTCCGGGCGTTCGCCATGCCCGAGCGGCGCGAGGCCGCCATCCGGCCGGATCGCCAGCCCGGCCGCCGCGATGTGCCCATCCGGGCCGAGCAGGATCGCGCCCGCCATGCCGAGGCCCTCGCGGCGGGCGAACGCATCGAGCAGGGCCGGCAGCCAGCCCGGTTGCGGCGCCGAGACGCCATCCCACAGCGCGATATAGCCGCCGCGCGCCTCGGCCGCGGCGTGGTTGCAGGCGGCGACGACCCCGGCCGTGTCCGCGCCGAGCTGGACGATGTCGCACGCGGCCCCGCCGAGGCTGTCGGCCGTGGCAGCCGGCGCGCCGGGTAGCACGATCAGCCTGATGGGCGCGGGCGTCTCGCCCGGGGGAATGGGGACGAATCGGGCGGGGCCGGGTGCCGGCGCCGGACGGGCCGGGCGGCGGCCGAACAGGCGCTTCAGGCGTTCCGCGACCCGCCACGAGCGGGAGGCATATACGGCGGCGAGCTCGCGCGCGTTCGCGGCGTATTGCCGCTCCATGCCCCGCAACTCCGCGTGCAGTGCGGCAATGTCCCGCCGCAGCCGCTCCGCCTCGGTCGCGCGCTCGCTCGCTTCATCGCCCACGCCGTCGATGGCCATCGTCCTCGCAGGGTTGCGCCCGCCGGGCGGGCCCGAGGGGTTCTTTCCACGCAAGGCCACGCCTCGGCAAGCCTGTGCGGGCGGTGCCGCCCGCCGGTATACTCAGTCGCGGTGCCGCTCATCGGCGTCGTAGCTGCTGCCCGGCAGCGCGCCGGGGGTGAGGAAGGCATCGACGATATTCTTCGTCAGGCGCGAGACGGCGTTCTGATAGTTCGCGCATGGCAACGCGCTGCCCCAGGCAATGGAGCCGGTGGAAAACACCGCGCCATGGTTCGGCGTGGTGAAATACACGATGTCCGCGCGCACCATCGGGTGCTGCGTGCCGCCGAGGCCCGGCGTCATGAAATAGACCTCCTCCTGCACCAGCGGATAGTTGTCGGTGAAGGGCTCCGACGAGGCCAGGATGCGCGCATGCGGCGGCGTGCCTAGGGTCAGGTCGTAGCGATCGATCTCGATGCCGGCGGCACCGCCGAGGCCGAGGCCGAAATCCCCGAACACCTCGCCCTCGACCCCCTCGAAAATCCACGACACCGCGCGATGGTAGCTGTCCGGCATGCGGCGATACGGCACGGAGATGTCCATGCCCTCGGACGTGAAGCCGACGCCCACCAGCTTCTGCGGCGGCCGGCCGCGATGCCGCCACAGCCCGCTGCGCTCGCCGGTGGTGGCGAGGTAGTGCTCGCCCGGCCGTGCCTGCCACGCGCGCGAGCCTGCTTCCAGCTTGCGGACCTCCATCACCCAGGGCTCGTCGTCGCGGAAGCCGACGCACCAGTAGTAACCGTTGCCGCCGAGGTAGAGCAGGCGCCCGCCTTGCGCGAGGTAATCCTCGGTCGCGTCCATCATCCGTTCGGAGTAATATTCGTTGTGTGTGCAGTTCAGCACGACCCGGTATGGCGCGAGCGCCGCCACGCCCTCGCGCTGGAGATCCTCGTCGGTGATGACTTCGTAGTCGTATTTCATCGCCTCCAGCCAGCCGACGATGGACAGGTCGGCGGGGAACTGCCACAGCGTGCCGATGCCCGGCGCGCGGTATTTCGGGCGCATGTTGATGATCGGCCGGCGATAGGACGAATAGCAGACGCCGGCGCCGTCGTTGTGCGTGTCGTAGGTCGAGAGCCCGAATTCGACATCGTTCTTGTAGACCTCGATATCGAGTTCCTGGAAAATCGGTGTGGAGGCGGTGATGGATTGCAGCAGCGCGCCGTCGAACGCGGTGCCGATGTTGGCGTAGGCGAGGTAGCTCGCGGTCGGGATCAGCAGACACACCGGCGCCTTCGGGCTGGCCGCGCGCACGAAGAACGGCGTGTATTCCTCGGCCGCGCTATCGCCGGCGGTGAGCTTGACCGCGTACACACCGCTGCGCAGATCGGCCGGAATGGTCAGGCTGAGCGTCGGCTCCCAGCGGCAGTCGAGCAGCGCGTCGTTGTGGAACTCGATGCCGCCGTATTCGTGCGGGGCGAGGCGGAAGCTGTCGTTGCGGCCGTTCCAGTTCCAGCCGGTCTGGCCGCGCACCGGGCGGTTGTAGCCTTCGGCGTGCAACTGGTATGGGCCGGTGTCCACCACGGTGTCGCCGATGCCGTGCCCGGTGTAGCCGGCGGCGGTGTCCCAGTACGCGAGCACGTGCGCGGTGTCCGGTGCGCCGCCCGCGCGAATGGCATCGAGCGCGGCGCGGTCGAGGGCCGCCCCCTGAACGCCGCAGCGGTCGATCTTGCCGTTGTAGCACTGGCTGAAGAATGCGCCGCGCGCCGGATTGCGCTCGGTGGCGGCGCCGATCAGGAAGCTGGTGTCCGTTGGTAAAGCGGGGCGCACACGCAGTGTCTCGGTGACATGGGCGCGATAGTCGTACGGGACGATTTTCGACAGCAGGCTGTTGTAGCGGTTGACGACGGATTCCTGGTACAGCGTTGCCGCCCCGCTGGCGGGGTCGTAGCTGACGGCAACGAAATACCAGACCTGGGCAACGAGTTTCACGTCCGCCGCGACCGCGTCCGTGGCATGTCCGTCGCCCACCCAGAATTCCAGGTGCCCGGACGGATTGATGCCGAGGCCGAAGCCGCTGATGCCATCGACCGACCAGCGCCCGAGCAGCATCTGCCGGCCGGCTTGCGGCAATGTCGGGAAGATGTAGGCGTGCAGCGTGATCGGGCCGGACGCGGCGAGTTTGCCCCCCGCATCGGCGACATGCAGGAAATGGCCCTTCTGGATATATTGTTTTCGCGCCGGCCATTCGCGGTCGATGGGCGAGGCGATGGCCTGCTCGATGAAGCCCGGCCCGTCGGGGTTTTCGTCACCGTGGATCAGGCGCACGAGTTGCGCGCGCACGCGGTCGGCTGAATCGGTGCTCGCCATCACGCTCAGCGTTTCGCCCGGCTTGACCGAGAGCTTGTCCGTGTAGGCACAGATGCGGATGTTGGCCATGGTCGTTGCGTTCCTTCGTCCGCGCTCAGGTGGAGTCCCGCAGGTCGCTCACCCGCTTGAGGAAGACGCCGTGCAACGCCGCCTCCGGCGTGGTGAACACCTGGTCGTCCACCACGCGCGGTGGCACGCCGCGACGGCCGGACAGGGCCACGATGCGGTACTCCGCGAACGGCTTTACCGCGAGCACCGCGTATTTGTCGGCCACCGCCGCCCGGCGGAAATACGTCAGCACCCGCTCCAGCGCGTCGCTGCGCCGCTTGTTCGCGGATGTGCGATGCTCCTCGATCAGCGCGTCGGTGATCAGGGCTTTCAGCTCCGCGCGCACCCGCGCGTCGAACCGGCGGGCGACGATCGACTGTTTGTCGGCGATCTCCATTGCTTCGTCGGGCATGACCTCACCTCCCTTGCCGGAGCGCTGGCCCCGGCGCTCCGTCTGTCGCTTGCCGCGCCAGGCGCGGTACTGCGCGGGAATGCCGAACAGCCCGCCGCGCGTGAACAGCACCGTGGCCAGCATGATCCCGGCGATCAGCACCAGCCGCGCCGGGCCGAGACCGATGAACACCTTGTCGAACAGCACCACGATCAGCGTGCCGAGAACGGCACCCTCGGTGCGGCCGATGCCGCCGATCACGATCATGGCCAGCAGCAGCATCAACTGGTCCATGGTGAACAACGAGGGCGAGGCGCCGTGCAGCAGCGTCGCGTAGAACCCGCCGACGCCGCCCAGCGCCGCCGATGAGATCAGGAACACCTGGATGCGGGCGGCGCGGTAGTTGATGCCGAGCGCCTCGGCGAACGCCTCGTGCTTCTCGGGCGCCGCGCGCAGCAGGCGGCCGAGGCGCTGGCCGTCGATTGCGCGGTACAGCGCGAGTGCCAGCAGCAGCACGACGAACGATGCGTAGAAGCCCATGATCAGGCCGGGGCGCTCGGCCATGTCCTTCGGCACGAAGCCATCCGCGCCGAACAGACCATAGGCCGCGGCGCCGAGTTTCTGCGACTGGATGACATAGACGCGGCACAGTTCGGTGATGCCGACGGTCAGCAGCGCGTAATAGAAGCCTTCCAGCCGGATCGCGGGAATGGCGATCAGGACGCCGAAGATCAGGCCGAACACCGGCCCGACCATCCACATCGCCCACCACGGGAAGCCCCAGTACACCGACAGATAGGCGGCGCCGAACGCGCCCACGCCCACGGTGGCGAGGCTTGCCAGCGAAAAGATGCCGGCGGTGCCGATGGTCAGCATCCAGATCACGTTGATCGCGGCATACAGCGCGAAGGTGGTCGCGGCACTGATGAACGAGGAGTTGCCGAACACCGGCGGTGCCACGGCGATGGCCGCCAGCGCGATCAGCCACAGGATTGGCGCCGGGTTCACGATGCGGCGTTCGGTGGCCAGCGTGGTGGGGTTGTAGCCGGTCTCGATCAGCAGCGGCGTGCGGCGGGTGAACGGGTAGCGCCAGCGGCGCCAGCTCACCCCGCCATGCCCGGCCAAGCGTGGCAGCAGCCGCCGTGTGCCGACGAGCGCGGTCGTGGATGCGGTGTTGTCGATCGGGGCCGTCACCCTCTACTCCCGGGTATGTTCGATCATGCCGGCGATCCCGCGCGGGCGCACCAGCAGTACGGCGATGATGAACAGAAACTGAGTGATCAGCACATACTGTCCGCCAAGGCCGACGGCGGTGACCGCCTCGATAAAGCCGATCAGGATCGCCGCGATCAGCGCGCCGGCGACGCTGCCGAGGCCGCCGGCCAGCGCCACCACCATGCCCTTGACCAATGGTGTCACGCCCGCCGTCGGGCTGATGAAGTAGTTCTGCGACAGCAGCACGGCGGCGAGGCCGGCCATGGCACCCGTCACCATCATCACCGCCATCGCGGTCGAGCGCAGCCCGACGCCGACCAGTGCCGCCCCTTCGGGGTTCTGCATCATCGCGCGGATCTCAAGCCCGCGCCGGCTGCTCTTCATCCAGGCCAGAGTTACCAGCAGCAGGATGGCCGAGCAGACGATGGAGCCGATCTTGTCGTAGCTGGCGACCACCGGGCCGAAATGCACGTTGCCGATGCCGAAGATCTTCGGCAGCGCCTTGACCCGTGGGGTGAAGATCCATAGCAGGCATTGCCCGCCCATCAGGCTGATCGCGAGCGTCGCGATCAGGCTGCGCAGCGGAAAATTCGGTTTGTCGTAGAGCGGGATGAACGCGATCCCGCCGATCAGCGCGCCGGCCAGCGCCCCGGTGATGACGCCGCCCGCGACGACCGCCAGCCCATTGGTGCTGATGTGCTGCGCGACCAGCCACGCCCCATAGCCGGAAACGGCGAAAGTGAAGCCCTGCGCCATGTTGATCATGCCCAGGCTCGACCAGATGATCGAGATGCCGAGCGCGAGCAGCCCATAGATCGCGGCCAGGTTGATCGTCGTCAGCGCCAGATAATACGGGTCCATGCCGCCTCGATCGCTTGCCGGCTGCGGGAACCCGCCGGCGGTGGCGTCAGTGATGATGGTGCGTGGTTTCGCTCAGCGGCATATCGGGCGCCACCGCGCCGCCCTTCAGCTTACCGGCGTGCAGGCCGATCAGGCGGGACACCTTGCCCTCCAGCAGCGAGAGATTCTGTTCGGCGATCACCATCGCACCGTCCTTGATGTCGATCCGCATCAGCGCCTCGATCAGACCCTTGCTGATTTTCGGCGCGAGGCCGAGCGAGGGTTCGTCGATCAGCAGGAGTTTCGCGTCGTCCATCAGCCCGCGCGCGAGGCTGACCATGCGCCGCTCGCCGCCGGAGAGTTTTCCCACCGGCTGGCCGAGCAGTTTTTCCAGCGGCGGGAAGATGGCGAGCACATGCTCGCGCCGCTGCTTGCGCTCGCGCCACGCGCGGCGTGTGTAGGCGCCGCTGTCGAGATGGTCGGCGACGGTCAGGCCGTGGAACAGCGCGTCGCCCTGCGGCATCAGTGCAAGGCCCATGCGCACGATCTTGTGCGTATAGCGCCCCGGCCCCTGGCTGCGCGTGCCGCCGATCTCGATGCCGTTGAGCTTGATCGAGCCGCTCTGCCAGCCGGTCAGCCCCGCGATGGCCTTCAGCAGCGTCGATTTGCCGTGCCCGTTCAGCCCGATGATGCCGACCCGCTCGCCCGCGCGCACGGTGAGGCCCACACTGTGCAGCACACCGAGCGGGCCGTAGCCGGCGGAGAGATCCTCGATGCGCAGCACGTCCGTCATGCTGCTTCCACCTCGAAATAGGCGGCCCGCACGCGCGGGTCCTCGAACACTTTCTCCGGATCGCCCTCGGCGATCAGCTTGCCGAGGTCGAGCACGACGCAGCGGCCGGCGATGGCCGAGAGCAGTTCCAGCCGGTGCTCGACCAGCATCACCGCCGTGCCCATTTCGCTGGCGAAGTGGCGAATGATGCTGTCCAGTTCGTCGATTTCCGAGTTGATGAGGCCCGCCGCCGGCTCGTCCAGCAGCATCACGCGCGGGCGGCGCATCAACAGGCAGGCGAGCAGCAGTTTTCGCCGGTTCAGCGTTTCCAGCGAGCCGGCCAGCGCGGACATCGGCACCCGCAGTCCCACTTTCTCCGCCGCCCATTCGGCGTGAAACCGCGTGAGGAACGGTGGATAGGCCTGCCGCGCGGCGCGAAACACCTCGGCGACGGTCAGCGCGTCCGGCACCACCGGCGACTGGTAGGTGCGGGCAAGGCCGAGACGCGCGCGCGCGTATAGCCGCAGCTTGGTGATGTCCTGGCCGCCCAGCATCACCCGCCCGCGATCCGGCACGTAGCGGCCGGAGAGGATCTCGAACAGCGTGGTCTTGCCCGCGCCGTTCGGCCCGACCACGCCCAGGATCTCGCCCGGCCTTATGCCGAGCGAGATGCCTTCGAGGATCAGCCGCCCGCCGAGGCGGATATGGATGTCCTCGCAGGCGAACAGCGCGGGGGCGGGCGCCGTGCTCAACCGCTCGTTCCCCGCGCTCTTGCCGGCATCGATCACGCCCAGGGGAAGGTACGGAACTGCGTCTCGGCCAGCTGGGTCGGCTGGATGATCTTATGCTGGCCGTCCTGCACCTGAAAGTAGAGCTGCGCCATGCCCTTGTTCAGATCGTCGGTCTGCAATGGGTAATGCAATGCCGCCTGGTATTCGTTGTCGAGCGACACCGCCCCGTCCACGCCGCGATACGGATGCGTGCGGATATGGTCGCACACCGCCTTGAAGTCGGAAGGATCGACCTCCATCCAGGCATTCTTGAGGATGTTGACGGTATCGTAGGCTGATCCGGTGTAGCACAGCCCGATCACGCCGGGGTGCTTGGCGGCGTATTTCTTGCGGAACTCCATGCCCTGCTTGTCGGCATAGGCGCCCAGCACGGTGGACCACACGAATCCCTCGGCCGCGCTGCCCGCGACATTGAGGAACTCGGGCTGCGAGGGGCCGTACTGGATATAGACCAGCGCGCCCTTCACCGGATCGGCGACGAATTGCTGGCAGAACGCGGCTTCCTCGGCGCCCACCCAGTAGTCGAGCATGATGACGCCGGCGCCTTCCTCCTTGATCGCCTGCATCACCGGGCCCCAGTCCTGCACCGGGTACTGGATCTCGGTGATCTTGCCGAGCTGGAACTTGCTGCTCGGCAGCGTGTCGATCACCTCCTTGGCGATCTGCATGTTGTAGTTGGACTGCTCGCGGATGATGTGGACCTTGTTGTTGGTCGGTTTCCACACGCCGCCGGCGGCCATCGTATCCAGGAACCTGGGGAACATGCGGCCGTAGTAGATTTCCGGCGGATCGACCTCGAAGTAGTTCCAGTATTTGGCGCGATTGTTCTTGGCGAACGTGATGAGGTCGAAATTCGTGTCACCGCTGAGATACGGCGCCTTGTAGTCGCCGAGGGCTTCCAGCGCGGGCACGCGGATCAGCGTGAAGGCGCAGCCGATGGCGTCCGGCTTGCTGTCGGCGCAGGCGCGGAAGCCGGCTTGCGTGCCTTCCGGCGTCAGCAGGTCGAAGTCATGCACCTCGATCTTGATCTGGCGGCCCTTCACGCCGCCGGCGGCGTTGATCTCATCGACCGCGAGGGTGGCGCCGTTGACGTAGTCGGTGTGGTCGGCGATCTGCGTGGCCATGATGGCGAAACGGATGGGTGCGTTGTTGGCCGCGAGCGCCGGTGCCACGAAGGGTGCGGCGAGAGGTGCGGCCAGTGCTGCGCCGATGCCCTTGACGACGTCTCGGCGGCGTGGCGTCCAATGCGTGTCGGTCATGCAGTCCCCCTGTTGTTCGCGGTTGTTTTTGGTCTCGCGTCAGGCACGGTCCGGCAGTCAGGCGCAGCAGCTATGGCTCGATTTCGCGGGCGGGATGTCCAGTGTCGGGTTGCGGTCGAAGAAACCGAAAGGTTGCAGCATAAAGCCGCAATGCACCACCGGCTGCACCGGGTAATCCTCCGGCCGGACGACGTGGTTGTGGCCGAAACTGTGCCAGACGGTGATCGGCTGGTCGGCCACCGGCCGGTCCTGCTCGGTCCAGGCCGGCAGCCCTTCGCCAGGCCCGCTCTGGTTCACGTAGTCCCCGGCCGGCCAGCGCTCGTCGCCGCGCGTCGGCGTCACCCAGATGTCGTGTGACACGAAGCCGGCACGCTGGCCCACCTGGCTGCCGGGTGCTGCCGGCGTGCGCAGCGCGCTGTGCGGGGCGAGCTTGTAGCCGGGATGGTGCCCGATGGCGGTGGTGCGCTCGCGGTTGACGATCTTCCACCAGCGCATGTGCGCGGGGTCGGTGCGCCGGCGCGCCGCCTTTTCGGTCAGCAGCGGCGTTTCCTTGATGGACAGCGCGTTGTGCCACGGATTGTCCGGCCCCGGCGGGTCGGCGACGGTATCGACCTCGACCACGGTGTTGTTCGGCCCGTCCACCGCCATATCGAGCCGGACGTTGAAGACGTGCTGGTGGACGTGCCCGACCACGCCGGAGGCCACGCGCGTGCCGCGCCCGGTCGTGCCGTCCTGCATCGTCCCCGCCGTGTTGACGATGCCGGTCAGTTTCACGTCCAACTCGATGGTGCCGTCGAGATACAGGTGCCAGTAGAACCCGTATTCGTAGTTGCCGACGGTGGCGATGAACGAGATCACCAGCCGCCGGCTGCGGCGCACGTCGCTGTCCCCGGTGCGGAAGTCGCTGTGCTTCCACAGGATGCCGCAATCCTCCTCGTGCAGGCAGATCGCGTTGGCGATCACCTGGGCGCTGCCGTCGATGCGGTTCACCACGGCATCGAAGTAATGGATGGCGCCGAGGCAGTCGCAGCCAAGCGTCAGGCTGTTGGCCAGCACGCCGATGCCGTACTCGCCGCAGTCGAAGGCGTTCTTGCGCGGATGCACCCCGCTGGGGTGGCCGTACGGCACCACCATTTCCGCCAGACACGCGCGCTTGACGATGCCGCGCCAGGATTCGCCGTCGCGGATGCGCAGATCGTGCAGCACCAGCCCCTCGCGCGGCGTGAAGCCGACACGGAAACGCCAGCCGCACCATTCCACGCCGTAGCCATCGACGGTGAAGCTCGGCCCTTCCGGCTGCACCACCTCGATCGGCTTCAGCCCTTCGCGCCAGACCTTCTGGAAGCGCGCCAGATAATTGGCTTCCTCGCGCGGGACCGGCACCACGCCGTGATCGTCTATGCGCACCACCTCGCCCCGATTGATGTCCACCAGCGCGCTCAGGCCCTCGACCGGGTGGGCGTACTGGTTGTCGTGCGGGCTGTTGCGCACCCAGGTGATGGTCTGGATCAGCCGGCGGCCTTCCTCGTCCTTGTGGCCGAACACGCCGCAGGACCATGGATCGCTGCACACCAGCGACAGATCGGTAATCCCCCGCTTGGCCAGGGCCGCCACGAAACGCGGGTCCTGTTTGGCGATTTCTTCCGCGAGTAGGAACTCGTCCGGCGCGATGCGCGGCTTCGCCCCGGGCCGGGGCGTCCAGCGCAGGATCGTTGCGCGCGTCAGCGAGACGATCGCCTCGAACAGGTCGCCGGTCGCGACGTCGTAGGTGGCAACGAAAGCCTGCCGGTCCGTGTGGGCCGGCGAGTCCGGCTCGTGCAGCACGATGGTCTCGAAGCGCATACCGGCCCCGAGATCGTGCCCCGCGCGGACGATTTGCGCGGCGGCGGCGATTTCCGTGGACGATAGCGGATCGAGCGGATGCGATTCCGCCCGCACGCCGGCCAAGACGGTATCCATCGCTTGCTCCCCCAGCAGAGTGCGACAGTTCTCGTTGGAATGCCGACGCTAGAGTGCCGGTGTTCGCCCGGTCAAGGGCCGTGCCGGGCAATTCGCCGGCCGGAGCGGGAAGTTTTTTGGTCGCTTGGCCAAGTGACCGCCGGGCGGGCGGCGGGCCGGGGCCGCCGGCAGCCCCGGCGTCTGCGCCCGTGTCTGGGCCGTTGCGCTGGCCGCAAGCCGGCCGGATACTCCCCGGGTCATAATCGCGACACGGCCGGCGGAAGACCGGCCCAGGGAGGCGGCGCCATGGGGCGGGCTGGCGGCATTCGCCGTGCCTACGCGACGGCTCACGAGGCCAGGGCGGCGGTGCGCGAGTTGCACGCCGGGCTGGCGCAGCCCGATCTCGGCCTGGTGGCGTTCTTCTGCTCGGCGGCGTTCGACCTGGATGTGCTGGCAAGCGAGATCGCCGCCTGTTTCCCCGATACCACCGTGATCGGCTGCACCACGTCCGGCGAGATCACCCCGGCCGGCTACCTGGACGGCTCCATCACCGGCTTCAGCATCGCGCGGGCGGCGTGTTGTGCCGAGAGCAAACTGATCGAGGACATCTCGCACCTGCACATCCCGCGTGGCGCCTCGGCGGTGGATAGCGTGATCGCGGCGCTGGCCGAGCGTGGCGAGGCGGTGGACCCGCGCGACACTTTCGCGCTGCTGCTGATCGACGGCATGGGCACCACGGAGGAAGTGGTGCTGACCGCGCTGCACCGCAGGCTCGACCCGATCCCGCTGTTCGGCGGCTCGGCCGGCGACGACATGCGGCTGGAGCGGACCCATGTCTATCACAATGGCCGGTTCCATAGCGACGCGGCGCTGCTGACGCTGGTCAAGACCCGGCTGCCGTTCCGGCTGTTCAAGCACCAGCATTTCTCCGGCACCGATGTCCGCATGGTCGTGACCGGTGCCGACCCCGCGCGTCGGATCGTCACCGAGATCAACGCCGAGCCGGCGGCGGAGGAATACGCGCGCATCGTCGGGCTGCGCAACGGCGATCTGTCCTCGATGGCCTTTGCGGAATACCCGGTGATGGTACGGGTGGGCGGCGAGTACTACGTGCGCTCGATCCAGAAGGTGAACGAGGACGGCAGCCTGACCTTCTTCTGTGCCATCGACGAGGGCGTGGTGCTGACGCTGGCGCGGCACGAGGACATGATCGCGGCCCTGGACCGCTTCTTTCGCGATACGCGGCGGGAGATGGGCGAGCCGCAACTGGTGATCGGGTTCGACTGCGTGCTGCGCGCGGTGGAGGCGCAGTCACGGCAGGTGAAACACCTTGCCGGGCGCATCATGGCGGACAACAAGGTGATCGGCTTCAACACCTATGGCGAGCAATTCGCGTCCATGCACGTCAACCACACCTTCACCGGCGTCTTCATCGGCTGCGAGCCGGAGGAATGAGCCTGCGCGCGCTGGCCGCCGACCCGATCGAGGATACCCCCCGCGCCGAGCTGGAGGCGGAACTTCGCAAGCTGCGGAAAATCAACCGCGTGCTGATGGATCGTGTCGAGCGCGATGTCGATGCCCAGGGCAGCAACGCCTACGCGCTGTTCCGCACCGCCGTCACGCTGGAGGCCAAGGTCAGCGAACGCACCGCCGAACTGGCCAAGCTGACGCACCAGATGCTGCACGAGATCTCGCAGCGGCGCCTCGCGGAAAGGGCACTGCTGGCGGCCAAGGCCGAGGCGGAGGGCGCGAACCACAGCAAGACCCGGTTCCTTGCCGCCGCCAGCCACGATCTGCACCAGCCGCTGAACGCGGCGCGCCTGTTCCTTGGCGCGCTCGCCGATGAAATCGTCACCGAGCGCGCCCGCGACCTGCTCGGGCGCGTCGATGCGGCGCTCGACACGGTCGATGACCTGCTCAGCGCGCTGCTCGACATCTCCCGTCTGGATGCCGGCGCCTGGCCGGTGAACCTCGCCCCGGTGCCGGTCTGGCCGGTGCTGGCGCGGCTGCTGGAGGAGTACGGCCCGCAGGCGCAGGCCGTGGGTATCGACCTGCGCGTGGTGCCGTGCTCGGCCGTGCTGCACACCGATCGCGGCCTGCTGGAGCGGGTGCTGCGCAACCTTATCAGCAACGCCATCCGCTACACCGCCGCCGGGCGCGTGCTGGTGGGCTGCCGGCGGCGCGGCACGCATGTGCGCGTCGAGGTCTGGGATACCGGCGTCGGCATCCCGACCGACCGACGCGGGCGGATCTTCGAGGAGTTTCATCGCCTGGGCAATGCGCCGCGCAATGACGGCAAGGGCCTGGGCCTCGGCCTTGCCATCGTCGATCGCATCGCAAGGCTGCTGGATCTGGGGCTGGACGTCGGCAGCGAGATCGGCCGCGGCTCCTGCTTCTCCGTCCTCGTGCCGCGCGGCGAGGCGGGGGGCGCGATGGAGGAGCCGGCACCAGTGGACCTCGCCCCGCCGGACAGCCTCGCGGGGCGGCGGGTGCTGATGATCGAGAACGACGATAGCGCGGTCGAGGGCATGCGCGCGCTGCTGGAAACCTGGGGCTGCGGCCTGGTCGCCGGTGCCAGCGTTGCCGCGGCGCTCGCGCGGCTGGCGCCGGGGGCCGCGCCGCCGGATGTGCTGATCGTGGATTACCACCTCGACGATGGCGCGCTGGGCGTCGATGCGGTGGGAGAATTGCGCGCCCATTTCGGCGCTGGTCTGCCGGCCATGGTGATCTCCAGCGACCGCTCGGCGGAAACCCGCGCGCGCCTGAAGGCCGAGGGCCTGCCATTCCTGCCCAAGCCGACGAGCCCGGCGCGCCTGCGCGCGATGATGAGCTATCTGCTGCGCCAGGACGCGGCCGTCTGATCCAGTTCGCGCGTGGCGTGCTCGGCCCGCGGCGCGCGTTGGAACGCAACGATTGCCTGCGCGCGCGTGCTGACACCCAGTTTGCGCAGGATCGAGGTCATGTGCGCCTTGACCGTCATCTCGCTGATGTCGAGGTCGTTGGCGATTTCCTTGTTGGACTTGCCGGTGGCGAGCAGCGCCAGCACCGTGGTCTGCCGCGCCGTAAGCGGTCCGCTGCTGTCGTCCGGCACCGCGGGCGCCGGCCCCCGCGCCCGGCCTGGCGCCACCGGCGGGACCATCGTGGGCGCATAGACGCGCCCGGCCAGCACGTCCCGCAGCGCGCCGAGCAACACCGATTTGGGCGAGGATTTCGGCACGAACCCTGCCGCCCCACAGGTGATCGCCTGGCGGATCGTGGCGTCGTCGCCGAGCGAGGAGATCACCACGATCGGTGTCCCCGGCACCTTGTCGCGCACCCGCACCAGATCGGCGAGCCCGTTCGAGCCCGGCATGAACAGGTCGAGCAGGATCAGGTCGAAATCGTCGTCCTGCCCGATAGCCTCGAACAACTCGCGGGAGTCGCGTGCCTCGATGCACATGCAGGTGTGCCCGTGTGCGGCCACCAGCGGCTGCACCACGTCCTGCACCGCCTCGCGGAACATCGGGTGATCATCGGCGATCAGGATCTTCAGCATGGTCGGTGGCTCCCAGGTGAAGGCACGCGGCCGTAAAGGTCAACAATCCTGTCCAGTCGAAAGGCACGACAGCGCACGAATGACCAGAAATACCTGCGCTGGCACTCGTACATCCTGGCGCCACATAACGCTGCACTTGGCGTGCGCACCATACGACCTATGGCTAATTCTCTCGCTCATCGCAGCGGGACATCCTACGGTCACTCTGGTGTGCAAGCCAACCCCGGCCAACCAAGATGGCCGGGAACATTAACGGGAGGGAACGACGTGTCACAACGCAGTCTGTGGCTGAGCGGTGCGTGCTTTGCGCTCGGGGTGCTGGCCGCCGGCGTCGGTGGCGCGCGCGCCGACGACGCGCTGAACAAGGCGCTGGCCGATCCGAATGGCTGGGCCAGCTATGGCCGCGGCCAGGACAACACCCGCTTCAGCCCGCTGACCCAGATCGACACCAAGAACGTCGGCAACCTCAAGCTCGCCTGGGCGTTCCAGTTGGCCTCGCTGCGCTCCAACGAGTCCTCGCCGCTGGTGATCGGTGACACGATGTACGTCACCACCTCCTGGGGCCCGAAATACGTCTATGCGCTGGACGCCAAGACCGGCGCGCAGAAGTGGAAATACGAGCCGGAAATCCCCGACGACGTGCTGCAATACGCCTGCTGCGACGTGAACAACCGCGGCGTCAGCTTCGCCGACGGCAAGCTGTTCGTCGGCCGGCTGGACGGCAAACTGTCGGCGCTCGACGCTTCGACCGGCAAAGAACTGTGGACGGCGGATGTCGTCGATTACAAGCAGGGCTCGGTCATCACCTCGCCGCCGGTTATCGCCAAGAACCTCGTCATCACCGGCTTCGGCGGCGGCGAGTATGGCGCGCGTGGCAGTTTGCAGGCCTACGACATCAAGACCGGCAAGCAGGTGTGGAAGACCTGGACCATCCCCGGCCCCGGCGAGCCGGGCAACGATTCCTGGAAGGGCGATAGCTGGCAGCACGGCGGCGGTGCGGCGTGGCTGGTCGGCTCGTACGACGCCAAGACCAATACGTTGTTCTACGGCACATCCAATCCCGGCCCGTGGAACTCCGTCGTCCGCAGCACCGGCGACAGCCATTACGGCAAGCTGACCAATCTCTACACCGCCAGCACCATCGCCATGGACGCCGATACCGGCAAGATCAAGTGGGCGGTGCAGGGCACGCCGCAGGATGCCTGGGACTACGACGGCGTGAACGAAGTGGTGTTCGCCGACCTGAAGATCGGGGGCGCCGAGACGCCGACCTACCTCAAGGCCGACCGCAACGGGTTTTTCTACGTGGTCAACCGGGAGACCGGCAAAATTCTCTCGGCCGAGAAGTACATTTACCAGAACTGGGCTGAGAAGGTGGATCTCGCCACCGGCCTGCCGGTCGAAACCGGGGAAAAGCGGCCCGGTCCGAACCATCCGGTCAAGGACGTTTGCCCGAACCTGATCGGCGGCAAGAACTGGCAGCCGATGTCGTTCAACCCGCAGACCGGTCTGGTGTACATTCCAACCAACAATGTCTGCATGGACTGGTCGGTCAGCGAAACCAACTACAAGAAGGGCGTGTTCTACCTCGGCGCCGACTTCCCGACCCACCCCGGCCCGGGCGGCTTCATGGGCGAACTGGTCGCCTGGGACCCGGTGGCGCAAAAGAAG